>JAYUFA010000455.1:0-10127 GCA_043738925.1 Actinomycetota bacterium | reverse complement strand
CCCCGTGCCGGTCGGCTCGCACGCGAAAGACTCAGCGCAGCGATTTCACTTCGACCGGGATGCCGTTGACAGCGGCATTGCCCGACGGCTCGTCCAGGAAATGTGGCGGTGCGAGCAGGTTTGCATTCACGCCCGCGTGTTCGCGCGCGACGGCCATGCGCGTGCCGGCCTTGTCGTGACCCCACCCGTGCGGAAGGCTCACCACGCCGGGGCGGATCTCGTCGCTGACCTCGACGGTCACCTCGATGGTCGCGACCTCTGAAGTGACCGACGCGCGGCCTCCGTTCGCAAGGCCGTAGGTCTCGGCGTCGTCAGGATGCACGAGCAGCGTGCACCGGTCGCGTCCCTTCACCAGCACCGTGATGTTGTGTAGCCACGAGTTGTTGGAACGGACATGGCGGCGGCCGATCATCACCAGACCGCGCCGCGGCTTGGCGAGGTACGAACGGAGTCGATCGAAGTCGTCGAGGATCATGTCGTGGGCCAACTCGACATCGCCCGATGCGGTACGCAGTATCTCGTCTATGCGCGGCACCATCGGGCCATAGTCCACGCCGTGTGGGTGCTCGGTGCGAAGCCGTTCGAGCGTGAGGCCGCCGGGGCGTTCGCCGTAGCCGTCGCCCCAAGGTGTGACGCGCAACGTGAGGTCGACGATGCGATCAGGGCCGCGCAGATCGGTTGCGTTCATCGCGTCGGAAGCGTTCACGCCGTGGCGGGCGGCGCGATCGCTGAACAACACATCGTCGAGTGCGTCGACATCGACGTCGGCCGCCTTTGTTCCGCCGATGATCGCACCGAGGCGAATGAGGATCTCCCATTCGGCCGGCCGGTCGTCGCGGGCAAAGATGGGCGGCGACCAACGAGCCGCGCTGCGCACGGCGAAACCCCAGAGGGCCTCGTCGCAGTGGGGCTGTTCGAGCGGTGACAGGCCCGGCAGGATCACATGTGCGTGGCGCGTGGTCTCGTTGAGAAAGTTGTCGACGCAGATCATGGCGTCGAGCATCGGCAGCGCGGCGTCGAGTCGCCCCGCGTCAGGTGCTGAAAGCACGGGATTGCCGGCCATCGTGATCAGCGCGCGTACGCGGCCATCGCCTGGTGTGTCGATCTCCTCGGCAAGACAGGAGATGGGTGCCTGGCCGAGCACTTCGGGCGCTTTGCGCACGCGTGTATGCCAACGGCCGATGCGCACCGGCCCGCGGCGGCGCGCAGTCGATGCCATCGTCGCAACCGCCGAGCGGGGGAACATGGCGCCGCCCACGACGTCGAGGTGACCGGTGAGGGCGTTCACCACATCCACGGCCCACGACGCGATCGTGCCGAACTCTTGGTTACATAAGCCGATGCGGCCATACACCACCGCGCGAGGTGTGTTTGCGAGCTCACGCGCCAGCTCGCGTATGCGTGTGGCGGAGATGCCGCACGCGTCGGCCACGTGCTCGGGGGTGAACTCGGCTGACGCCGCAATGACCTCGTCGATGCCGCGTACGCGCCCCTCGAGCGCGCCGAGGTTCACCAATCCTTCGTGGGCCAGCACGTTGATGACTGCGAGCAACAGCAACGCGTCGGTACCGGGCACGATCGGCAGCCACTCGTCGGCGCGTTCGACGGTACCAGTGCGACGCGGATCGATGACGATCGTGCGACCACCACGGGCGCGGATGTTGTCGATCTCGCCAAGAATGTCGGGGCAGGAGAACAGCGAGCCCTGCGACGCATGCGGGTTGGCGCCCATCACCACGAACAAATCGGTGTTGTGGATGTCGGGTACCGGTATGGCCCAGGGGTTGCCGAACAGCTGCGCGCACGCCACGTTCTTCGGCCATTGATCGACCGTGCCCGCGGACCAGATGACGGGGATACGGCCGAGTGATGCGACGGCACCGGTGTACCGGCTGAGCGAATAGTTGTGCACCGCCGGGTTGCCGATGTAGGCGGTGACCGCGCGCACGCCGTGTTCGGCGATGATCGGTGCTAGGAGCTCCTCGCAGCGGGCGAAGGCTTCGTCCCACGTGACCTCGCGCCAACGTTCACCGTCGCGCACCATCGGCAAACGCAGCCGATCGGGATCGTGATGCAGATGGCCGAGCGCCGCGCCCTTCGCACACAGGTACCCCTTGCTCCACACATCGGAGCGGTCACCGCGGATACGTGTGACGCGCTCACCGGTGGTCTGGATCTCGAGGCCGCACATGACTTCACACAGCGAGCAGGTGCGATGGTGGATGCGGACCTCGCCGGCTTCGGAGGTCTCGATAGCTGCCGGGTTGTCGATCGTCACACCGGCGACGCTACTGCGTTGCCCGCAACCGGCCCGGCTCGCCGCACAAACCGGTCGCGGCCCGGCTCGCCGCACAAACCGGTCGCGGCCATACTGCCGACCATGGTTGCCACGTCGATTGCCGAAGCGGAACGGCTGGCGGCCCGTGATCAAGCCACGGTCTGGCATCCGTACGCGCCGATGCCGCTGAGCGAGCCGTCGCTCGTCGTGGTCGAGGCGTCGGGTACCCGCCTCACACTGGCCGACGGTCGGGTGGTCATCGACGCGATGTCGTCATGGTGGGCGGCCATTCATGGCTATCGCCACCCGGTGCTCGACGATGCGATCGGCACGCAACTCGGGCGTATGGCACACGTGATGTTCGGTGGTCTGACGCACGCGCCGGCGATCGAGCTGGCCGAGCTTCTCGTCGAGATCACACCAGCGGGGCTCGACCATGTGTTCTTCGCGGACTCCGGCTCGGTGGCGGTCGAAGTGGCGATGAAGATGGCGTTACAGACGTGGATGGGTCGCGATCAGCCCCGGCGCCGGCGCTTCCTTACGGTGCGCAACGGCTATCACGGCGACACGCTGGGCGCGATGTCCGTGTGCGATCCCGAAACTGGCATGCACCACATGTTCGCCGGGGTGCTACCACAGCAGCTGTTCGGTCCGGCGCCCTCGCCTGGCTTTCACGAGGTGTTCGACGACACCCACCTTGACTCGTTGCGGATCTTGATGGAGATGCACGCGCAGGAGATTGCTGCGGTGATCATCGAGCCGATTGTGCAGGGCGCGGGCGGCATGCGCTTCTACGCGCCCGCATATCTTCGAGCGTTGCGTGAGCTGTGCACGCAATATGACGTGCTGCTCATCGCTGACGAAATCGCCACTGGATTCGGTCGGTCGGGCGCCCTGTTCGGCTGTGACCATGCGGCGGTGCAGCCCGACATCATGTGCGTGGGCAAGGCATTGACCGGTGGGTACGTCTCTATGGCCGCGACGCTGTGCACGACCGAGGTCGCACACGCAGTGAGTCGCGCAGAATCCGGCGCGCTCATGCATGGCCCGACGTTCATGGCCAACCCGCTCGCCGCCGCGGTCGCGCTCGCATCAGTGCGCCTATTGATGAATGAGGCGTGGTCGCAGGAGATCACGCGCATCGAACGAGCGTTGATTGCAGGCTTGGCCTCCACTCGCACACGCGACGGCGTGCGCGACATGCGCGTGCTGGGCGCCATTGGCGTGATCGAGACCGATTCGCCGTTGGTGATGCGCGACGCGCAACGTGTGGCGTTGGAGCATGGTGTGTGGCTCCGCCCGTTCGGTCGTTTGCTGTACACCATGCCGCCATACATCAGCACCGACGATGACATCGCTCAGATCTGCGCCGCGATGACCGCAGTGACCGAATCGTTGCGGTTGTGATGTCCTGGAGCGATTGGGTCGACGATCAGTTGACGGCAGTGCGCGAGGTCGGCCAATGGCGCGTTGCTCGCTCGTTCGACGCGCGCGGGCCGGCGGGCCTTCTCTCGGCTGCGGGTGGCGGAGGTGCGACCTCCGCCGAAGTCGTGTCGTTCGCGTCGAACGACTATCTCGGCTTGTCGACACATCCCATGGTTCAGGCCGCAGCGCACGACGCGATCGACCGGTGGGGTACCGGGTCGACAGCGTCGCGACTCATCGTTGGCACGCGGCCGTGTCACGAGGAGCTCGAGTGCGAGCTCGCCGAGTGGAAGCAGGGAGAACGCGCGCTGGTCTTTTCGAGTGGGTACGCCGCGAACGTCGGCGTGCTCACCGCCTTGGGTGGCCGTGATGTCACGATCTTCAGCGACGCGCTGAACCACGCGTCGATCATTGACGGCGTTCGGCTCAGCCGATCGTGCACGGCGATCTATCGACATCGCGATGTCGAACAGCTCGAAGCGCTTCTCGGTGCGACAGCCGGCCGCAAACTCGTGGTGAGCGACGCGGTGTTCTCAATGGATGGCGACGCGGCACCAGTTGATGCGCTCATCGAGGTGTGTGAACGTCACGACGCGCTGCTCGTGCTCGACGAAGCGCACTCGGTGTTCGGACCATCCGTGCGCATGGACTCGTCGGCCGTGGTGGTGCGCGTCGGCACGTTGTCGAAGACGCTTGGTTCGTTGGGCGGTTCGGTCGTTTCGTCAGGGGCGGTGATCGATCTGTTGGTCAACCGCGCTCGGTCGTTCATCTTCACGACGGCGCTCGCTCCTGCCGACGCGGCTTCGGCCCTTGCTGCTCTGCGCATCGTTCGTTCACCCGAAGGCGACGCCCTGGTGGCACGCGTTCGTGCTTCCACCGATCGCGTTGTCGCCTATCACGCGTCGCCGATCGTGCCGATCGTGTTGGGTGACGAAGCGGCGGCGCTGGCCGCGGCAGCATCGCTGTACGAGCGAGGCATCTTCGTGCCGGCCATCCGCCCGCCCACCGTCGCGACCGGCTCATCGCGGTTGCGCGTGGCGCTCTCGGCAGCGCACACCGACGAGATGGTGACGTTGCTTGTCGAGGCGTTGGCAGATCTTGGCCTTCACCCGTGACGCGACCTTGGACCATCGCCGTCGTCGGCACCGGTACCGACGTGGGCAAGACGTGGGTCGCGTGCGAGATGTTGCGCAGGGTCCGAGCCCAAGGCGTTCGTGTGGCCGCGCGCAAGCCGGTGCAGTCGTTCGTCGGCGCGGCGAATGGTGCGATTGCGTCACCGACCGATGCCGACCTCCTCGGTGCCGCGAGCGGTGAGGATGCGACCGCGGTGTGCCCGGTGCATCGGTGGTACCCGAAGGCCCTGGCACCGCCGATCGCAGCGGAGGTTCTCGGGCGCGCGCCGATCCAGCTCCTTGATCTCCTTGCGGAGCTGACCTGGCCGACTGATGCGACCCTCCGCCTGGTCGAGACGGTGGGCGGACTGCGATCGCCTCTTGCTCACGATGCTGACAGCCTGACGTTTGTACGCCACCTTGCGCCGGATCAGATCGTGCTCGTGGCCGATGCTGAGCTTGGCGCTATAAGCGCCACCCGGTTCGCCTGCGACGCACTCATGGGGTTGCTGGTGGTTGTCGTGCTGAATCGCTATGACGACGCCAACGAAGTGCATCGCCTGAATCGGCGGTGGCTGATGGAGCACGACGGGCTCACCGTGGTGACCGACGCCGCCGACATCGCCCATGAGGGGGTTCGCCTATGAGGGGGTTCGCCTGTTGGGGGGTCCGCCGGAAAACCTCCGGGTCCGCGCACGCCCGAATACTGGTGACTGGTACTATGACGGGTGTCATAGACAAACGTCACGTGATAACGCGTCGTGTGGCTGCGGCCTTGGTCGCTGGCGGCAGGACGGTCCGACCGTCGAGGAAGGTTCCCCATGGGCCGAATATTGGTCGTTGCCAACGAGACACTGCATGCGCCGGAGCTGCGTGACCTGGTGATCGCCCGCGCCGCCGAGGGCCATTCGATCCGCTTCGTGGTGCCCTTGCGTATCCCTATGTACGCCGATCTCGGCGGCCTCAGCATGTACGGTTTCGTCGCGCTCGAGGCGGGCGATGCCGAAGCCATAGAGCATGACGGGACCCAGCGGCTCGACGCTGTGTTGGCCGACCTTGCAGCCTGCGGCGTGCGCGCCACCGGTCGCGTGCACTGTGTCGATCCGTTGGCCGCGGTCGAGCGCGAGCTTGATCGTCACGTGTTCGACGAGATCATCGTGTCGACCAAGGCCCGCGCTATTTCGCGTTGGCTTGGCGTCGATTTGCCGCGACGTATTGCTCGCCGTTTCCACGGCGTGCAGGTCACGACACTCGAAAATCGCGTCCCAGCACACGCGAGCTAATCTCGCCGCTGACAAGGGGGCGCGATGACGGGTCGGCTGGATGGCAAGGTAGCGATCGTGACAGGCGCGGGCGGCGGCATTGGTCGCCAGCACTGTCTGTTGCTCGCTCAGCACGGGGCGAGCGTCGTCGTGAACGATCTCGGTGTGCGCACAGGTGCCGACGCGGCGAGCGTCGCGGCAGAAATCATTGCCGCGGGCGGCACTGCGGTTGCCAACCGAGGGTCGGCCACCTGGGATGGCGCTGCCGCGATCGTCACGCAAGCCGTCGACACGTTCGGTCGCGTCGACATCCTCATCAACAACGCGACCGCTGGCCACAATGCCGATATCTGGCGTACCACCGAGGAACAGTGGGACATCACCGTCGGCGTGAACCTCAAGGGGTATGCGGCGATGATCCGTGAGGTCGCGCCGCACTTTTGTCGGCAGCGCTCGGGCGCGATTGTCAACACCAGTTCAGGCTCGGGCTTTGGCCATCCGTCCTTCGCCGCGTACGCGTCGGCCAAGGAGGGCGTGGTTGGCCTCACCCGCACGGTGGCCCGTGAACTCGGTCGGTTCGGCGTGCGCTGCAATGCCATCCGTCCGCTGGCACTTGGCACATCGACGACGGAGTACGACGTGCGTACCGCGCCGTGGGCCCGCCTCATGGCGCTCACGATGGCACCACGCGGCTCGAAGCTCGCCGCGTCGACCGCAACGCCTCAGTCCCACCCTCCGTCGAAGATCTCGCCGATGGTCGTGTGGCTGTGTACCGATGCCGCGAGCGGTGTCAACGGGCGCACGTTCCACATCGCCGGCAACACCATTTCGCGCCTGAGCGAGCCCGAGCGCGAGCGCGTGGTCACCAACGCCGACGGTTGGACACTTGACGGGCTCGACAGCGTGGCCACCACGCACCTCGTCGACGGCCTCGTCAACGAGTACACGCTCGACGATCATCCTGAGCTTCAGGTGTTCGACGAGTAGAGGACGCGTGACACCGATCGAGCCGATGCGCGCCACGACAACGGATCAGCTTCCTACCGACGACGACCGGTGGGCTTTCGAGGTCAAGTGGGACGGCTATCGCGCCGTTGTGTCCGTCGAGAACGGCGATGTGCGGGTCATGTCGCGCAGCTCGCGCGACATGACCGCTGATTATCCGCAGCTGGCCGCGCTCGCGGACGCGGTCGGAGCGCTCGATGTGATCCTCGACGGCGAGATCGTCGCGTTCGACGAACACGGCCGGCCCAGCTTCCAGGCAATGCAGCAGCGCGGCCGTCAACCCGACCAGGTGCGCTATCTCGTCTTCGATGTACTCGCGATCGCCGGACAATCGACCGTCTCGCTCACCTACGTCGACCGGCGCCGTCTGCTCGACCAACTCGGGTTGGTAGACGGCAATGCGTGGGACGTGCCGCCCTATCAGGTGGGTGGCGGGTCGACGCTGCTTGCGGCGACGCGCGAGCAAGGCCTGGAGGGAGTGATCGCCAAACGCCTCGATGGTCGTTACGAGCCCGGTCGACGATCGCGCTCGTGGCTGAAGATCAAGCATTGGGCGAGCCAGGAGTTGGTCATCGGCGGCTGGCTACCAGGCAAAGGCATGCGCTCGGGCGGTGTTGGTTCGTTGCTCGTCGGCTACTACGACGAGGTCGGCCTGCACTACGCCGGGCGGGTCGGCACCGGGTTCACCGACGCGGAGCTGCAACGGCTCGCCGGTTTGCTCGCACCGCGAGCCCGTGAGACCTCGCCGTTTGTCGACGCGGATGCCTTACCGCTGGAAGTGCGTCGTGACGCCCACTTCGCCAAACCGGACCTTGTGGCCGAAGTGGCCTTCTCGGAGTGGACCAGCGGCGGCACCATTCGCCAGCCGTCGTACAAGGGCCTGCGTCACGACAAACCAGCGCACGATGTGGTGCGTGAGGGCTGAGAAGCCCGCCAGGCGTCCACGTCGCGGCACTCGACTATCTTGAGCGTCGGTCGCGCCCTCGTGGCCGGGGGAGGATTGCACATGTCGACCAATCGCGTCGCGCTTGATCCGCAGCTCGAAGCCTTGGCCGCTTCTGCGCCGTCATTCACGCTTTCGAACGACGTGGTCCTCGCGATGCGAGGCCAAGGGCTAGCCCCGCCGCCGGTGCTTTCCGATGCCGTGGAACGCACCGAGCATGTCGTTTCGGACGACCCGCGTGTGGTGGTACGCGCGCACCGACCGCGCGGCGTCGATGGTCCGCTGCCGCTCGTCTATTGGATGCATGGCGGCGGCTACGTGTTCGGCAGCTACGACATGGACGATGCGCGGTTCGACTCGTGGTGTCCGCGGTTCGGATGCGTCGGTGTATCGGTCGAGTATCGCCTCGCTCCTGAGACGCCGTACCCCGGGCCGTTAGACGATTGCTACGCGGGTCTGCGCTGGACCTACGAGCACCGCGATGAGCTCGGCATCGATCCGTCGCGGATCGTCATCGGGGGCGTCAGCGCGGGTGGTGGCCTGGCGGCGGGGCTCGCGCTCCTCGTGCGCGATCGCGGCGAGATTCCGGTCACTCACCAGCTGCTTGAGTGCCCGATGATCGACGATCGCCAAGCGACGCCGTCGAGTCGCCTCGACGATCTGCTGGTGTGGAGCAATTCTTCGAACACCTACGGCTGGCGGGCTTACTTGGGCGATTTGTACGGCACCGATCAGATCCCCATCTACGCGGCTGCGGCACGGGCCGCCGACCTTACGGGCATGCCGCCCGGCATGGTCATCGTTGGCGGCGCCGATGGCTTTCGTGACGAGGACATCGCGTACGCGGCGCGGCTCAATCAGGCGGGCGTGCCAACAGCGCTACACATGCTGCCTGGCGCGCCCCACGGGGTGCAGATGTTCGCGGGGACGGCCGTGGCGACTCTTTGGGCGGACCTCGTCGACGGTTGGCTCGCTCGCGTGCTCGCGCCTTGAACAGATTCTCGTCGAGGAGCCAGTGCGGGTTGTGGTGGGGGTCGCTCGAAGGCGCTGATCTCGAGACGCTGATCGCGTCCGCTGGTCGTGCCGGGTTCAGCGATGTGTCGACGACCCCGGCGATGTATTTCGCGGCGCGCGCACGTGGTCGATCCGACGCAGACTTGCGGGCCATGCTGGCTGAGCACGGCGTGGCCGTGGCGGTGATCGACCCGCTCCTGCGCGGCCTGCCAGGAGCGTGCGATCCCGAGCAGGTGAGCAAGCGATGGCGCGCCACGTTCGAGCACGACGAAGACGACTGTCACCGCGTGGCTGATGCGCTCGACGTAGGCCTTGTCAACGTCGCACACTTCCTCGGTGCCCCGACGCCGCTCGATGAACTCGTGGATGCCATCGGCGCGCTCACTTTGCGCGCGGCGGCGCGCGGCCGCTCGATCGCGATAGAGGCCATGCCGGAGAGCGGAATTCCCGATGTCACGACGGCCGATGCCATTGCGCGAGCGGTCAACGATCCGCATTGCGGGCTTACGGTCGATACGTGGCATTGGTGGCGTAGCGGTGGTGCGATGGAGGAGCTGTTCGCGCTGAGCCCGGGCAGCGTGCGGGTGCTCCAAGTGGGCGACGCGCTGCTCGACGCGCGGGGGACCTTGATGAACCCGCCGTCGCGCGATCGACTCCTGCCGGGGCTCGGCGACCTCCCGCTGATCGATGTGCTTCTGCGTCTACGCGCTGAGCATCCCGCGGCGCTGGTCGGCCTTGAGGTGTTCGACCGGGCCGTCGCGGACCAGGCGTTCGACGTCACGGCGACTGCGGCGGCGCAGTCAATGGCGGAGCTGATGTCGAGAGCCACCGAGCCGAGCCGTAACGGTGAGGCGACCCGGCAACACCGAGCCGAGCCGTAATCGCGAGGCGACCCGGCAATACCGAGCCGAGCCGTAATCGCGCGGTGACCCGGCGCGTCAGTCGAGCCCCGAGCGCCGCTCATCCCAGTAGGCCTTCACCAACGATGTCGGCGCGAGCGGAGCGTCGCGAAGTGCGCCCTTGGCGACGCGGCGCAGCACGGCAATGGTCTGTGCGCAACCGCTGAGACAAACCGGCGCATCGGGATG
>JAYUFA010000454.1:0-10227 GCA_043738925.1 Actinomycetota bacterium | reverse complement strand
ATCGATCCGCCAGCGCTGGCTCCCGGGCTCGAGCCGCTGTACGCGATGTTCTCGCGGTCGTCCGACTACGCTGCCGACGACCCAGACCGCGCCATGGGCATGCGTCGTCAGCTCGACGCGCGTGCGGACCACGACGTGGCTGGTGAGCTTGCCCGGATCGCGGCGCCAACGCTTGTGGTCGCCGGTCGTTTCGACCAACAGGCGCCGCTTGCCAACAACGAATACCTCGCCGCGCACATCCCGGGTGCTCGCCTGCTCGTGGCCGATGGCGGCCACGCGTTCATGCTGCAAGACCCGACCGCTTGGCCCATGATGGTCGGGTTCCTTCAGTCGTACTGATCAGATCCGCCGATCGCGTCCTTCCCAGTACGGATCCTTCAAGGCGCGGGTGGCGAGCTTGCCCGAGGGAAGCCGCGGAAGACAAGCAACGAAGTCGACGGTCTTCGGCGCCTTGTAATGCGCAACTCGCTCGCGGGCGAAGGCGATGAGCGCGACCGCGAGCTCATCGGATGCAACAACCGCGTCGGTCAACTCGACCACTGCCTTGACCTGCTCGCCCCATTCCTCGTCGGGGATACCGAAGACGACGACGTCGCCGACCGCCGGATGCTCGATCAGTGCCGCCTCGACCTCGGCCGGGTAGATGTTGACACCGCCGCTGATGATCATGTTGGTGGTGCGGTCGGCGAGATAGACGTATCCGTCGGCGTCGATGCGGCCCATGTCCCCCATCGTCAGCCAGCCGGGCCGCAGGTAGGCGCGATCGGTCTTGTCGGGATCGCCGTGGTAGCGAAACGGACGCTCTGCGCTACCCATACGGCAGTAGAGCGTTCCTACCTCGTTGGTCGGCACCGCCTCGCCCGTGTCGTCGACGGCCACGATCTCGACACCGGGTAGCGGGCGTCCGACCGAACCGGGGCGATCGGTCCATTCGGCAGTGCTCAGCAGCGTGAACGTACCCGCCTCGCTTGTGCCCCAGTATTCGGTGAAAACGTCGCCCCACCATGCGACCATCGCGGTCTTGGTCACCGCGGCGATGGGCGCGGCGCCGTGCAAGACATGGGTCAGCGACGATGAGTCAAACGCGCGCCGCCGCGTTTCGGGCAGCCGGAGGAGGCGCACCATCATCGTCGGCACCAGGTGGGTATGAGCTACCCGCCGTTCTTCGATCAGGTCGAGCGTTTGCGCCGCATCGAACTTCGCCATCATCACCACCGACGCGCCGTTGATGAGATCGAACAGCGCGTAGCCACCGACCGCGGCGTGATAATGCGGGCCGGTCAGCAGGTGCGTGCCGCTCCCATCGAGCCCCACACTGCGACCGAGGCTGCCGAGCAGCTCGAGGTAGGCGGCGACCGTCGGCGGGAGATCACGCTTGACACCCTTCGGTCGACCGGTCGTGCCACTCGTGTAGTGCATGCGGCCGCCCGGCGCGCCGCTCGTGGGAAACGCGTTCGGTGAGGCAGCAGCGATCAAAGCGTCGAGCTCATCGCCAACCTCAACCACGACACCCGCAACCGCCGTGGACGCCATCGCCGCGTGCTCTGCCGATGCGATCACCACGCGCGCCGAAGCATCGGTGAGGACGTACGCCACCTCGTTCGGTTGCAGGTGCACGTTGACCGGCACCAGCCACACACCAGCCAGTACCGCGGCGAGCGAGAGCTCGAACCACTCGACGCGGTTGTCGATGATCGACGCGACGTGGTCGCCTGGCGAGAGTGCCCACGGCCCGCGCATCACGTGCGCAAGTCGTGTCGAGCGGTCGACCAACTCGCTCCAGGACCTTGTATGTGTGAGATCGTCCACCGCGAGCGCGTCGGGAGTGTGCTCTGCACGTTCGAAGAGGTTCACGAGTGTGTGAAGCTACTCCCGTGGACGTCGACGATGCGCTGTCTGTGCTGGGCCTTGATCGGGCGGCCGACTGGCCGTCGGTGCGCGCCGCGTATCGTCGCCGGATACAAGCGGTGCATCCCGATCGCGCCGAGGGCGATGCCGCACAGGCACTTCGCGCCAACGCCGCGCTTGCCGCGCTCGAACCCGTCTACCGGCCTCGTTCGGCCGAACGACCCGCATCGTCACCGCCGCCGCCGCCACCGACGGCCCCAGCGCCTGCGACGGCCGTCGTCCGTGATCACGAAATCACGCTCGATGCACCACCCGACGAACTGTTCGATCGATTGGTCGACGCGCTCACGGACCTTGGCGACATCGTGTCCGTTGACCTCCGTGCCGGCGTGGTCGAAGCACTCGTTCTCGATGGCGCCGGTCATCTCACGATCACTCTGCACGACGCCACCGGCAGCGGCGCGGATGTGGCCGAGTTCGTCCTCGCATCGCGATGGGGTGGCCCGTTACCGCCGATCGAGACCCTGGTGCGCATGCTCGCCGAGCGTGTGCGCGAAACACCGTGAACGAGTCCGAGTGCACTGTGTCCGTGGTCACCACCAGTGCTACCGTCCCGCTGGGATGCAAAGAGGGAGTCGTGACGCGGACGTGAACGAGCGAGATCGCGATGAGTGACACGACGCTCTTGCATGTCGATGATGTCACGATGCGTTTTGGAGGCATCGTCGCGCTCGACGGACTCTCGTTCACCATCGACACCGGTCAGATCTGTGGGCTGATCGGCCCGAATGGCGCAGGTAAGACGACCATGTTCAACGTGATCAGCCGGCTCTACCAGCCCACGTCCGGCCGCATCACGTACACCGGTCATGACCTGCTGGCGATACCCGCGCATCGCATCGCCCGCGCAGGAATAAGTCGCACGTTTCAGAACCTCGCGCTGTGGCCCAGCCTCTCGGTACTCGAAAACGTGATGGTCGGCGCGCACACACAGGCACGACAGAACTTCGCCACCTCTGCGCTACGCCTCGGCACTGGTCGCGAGGAACGGCGCCTACGCGCGTCGGCGTGGGCGATCCTTGACGAACTCGATCTGGGGTCGGTGGCAACGTCGTCGGCGAACGGCTTGCCTTACGGCACCTTGAAGCGCATCGAGATCGCGCGGGCGCTGGCCGCAGGCCCCACCTTGTTGTTGCTGGACGAACCCGCAGCCGGCCTGACCCACAGCGAGGTCGATGATTTGTCGGATCTCATTCGTGCGATCCGAGCGCGACGCAACCTCACTGTGCTGTTGGTCGAGCACCATATGCCGTTGGTGATGGGCATCAGCGACAAGGTGGTCGTGCTTGACTTCGGCAAGAAGATTGCCGACGGACGGCCCCCGATGGTGCAGCAAGACCCCGCCGTCATCGAGGCGTACCTCGGAGCCAACGATGACTGAACCGCTGTTGGTGGCCACCGGCGTACGCGCCTCGTATGGTCCGGTCACCGCGTTGCACGGCATCGACTTCGACATCGCGCGTGGCGAGGTCGTCGTCATTCTCGGTGCGAACGGCGCCGGCAAGACCACCACCATGCGTTCGATCAGCGCGACGGTGAGCACGAAAGGATCGATTCGGCTCGAGGGAGCCGAGCTTGTCGGCCGGCGCCCTGACGAAGTCGCGCGGCTCGGCGTTGCTCACGTCCCCCAGGGCCGCGGCACGTTTCCCGAACTATCGGTGGCCGACAATCTCGACGCCGGTGCGTACCTACGCCGCGACCGTGCCGCTGTTCGCGGCGACGTCGAACGTTGGTACGACACGTTTCCGGTGCTGCGCTCACGTTGTGATCAACCTGCCGGCCAGCTTTCCGGTGGCGAACAACAGATGTTGGCCATCGCTCGTGCATTGATGAGCCGGCCGAAGCTGCTCTTGCTCGACGAGCCATCGCTGGGACTCGCTCCGCTCGTCATCCGCGGCTTGTTCGAGCAGCTCGGCGAGATCAATCGAACCGACGGCACCACGATGCTTATTGTCGAACAGAACGCGAACCTCGCGCTGCGCATTGCTCATCGCGGCTACGTCCTCGAGACCGGCGAGATCCGGGCCTCGGGTTCTGCGGCCGAACTCACCTCTGACGACACCGTGCGCCGCGCGTACCTCGGTCTCTAGGAGCGCCATGCATCTGTTCCTCCAACGACTCTTCGACGCATGCGAGAGCGGTGCGATCTACGCGTCGATCGCGCTCGCGCTGGCGATCATCTACAAGTCGACCGGCCATCTGAACTTCGCGCAGGGCGAAATGGCGATGTTCTCCGCGTTCCTATGTTACGTGCTCGCCGGTGAACAAGGCTGGCCGGTGTGGCTCGCTGTCGCGGTCGCGGTGCTCATCGCAGCTGCGTTCGGCGCAGGGTTCGAGCGCTCGTTGGTTCGACCATTCGAAAAGAAGAATCCGCTGGCTGTCGTCATCATCACCCTTGGACTTTTTCTCATTCTGGACGCGATTGCGCGAGACATCTGGTTCGGTGAGCCGCGCAAGTTCGTCCTGGCGTATCCCGACAAATCTGATGGTGGTATCCACATCGACGGAGCCACGCTCGCCTGGTCGACCATCACCTACTGGGTCACCGTCGCGGTCGTGTTCGGTCTGCTCGTCGTCATGCTGCGCAAGACCAAGATCGGCTTGGCGTTTCGCGCCGTCTCGTCGAATCGCGAATCGGCGCAGTTTGTCGGGATCAGCGTCGGGCGCACGCTGATGGTCGGGTGGGCGCTCGCCGCGGGTGTCGGTGCGCTTGGCGGGATCATGGCCGCGAGCAAGCAGGGCACGATCGACGCAAATTTGATGTTGCCGCTGCTGATCTACGCGTTCGCTGCGGTGACCCTCGGCGGCTTCGACAGCTTGGGTGGCGCGATCATCGGCGGGTTCGTCGTGGCGCTGGTCGAAACGATGGCCGGCGGATACATCACGCGCATTGGTGGTCAGCTTGCGCAGACCACGGCGCTGGCATTGATCATCGTGGTTCTGCTCGTTCGACCGAACGGGCTCTACGGCAGTCACAAAGTCGAGCGTGTGTGATGGCCGCACCGTTGCAACTTCGTGCCGGTTCGTTTGCGCACCGGGTCTATCAAACCGCCGGCTGTCTGCTGCTGCTGGCCGCCGTCGCTGCCATACCGTCGGTGTTCTCGCAATCCAAAGTCGTGCTCTTCAGTCAGGCGGCTGCGTTCGCAGTGGCCATTCTCGGGCTCAACATCGTCACCGGGTACTCAGGTCAGATATCGCTCGGCCACAGCGCGTTCATGGGTGTCGGCGCCTACACCACGGCCATTCTTGTCGCCGACCACTCGTGGTCGTACTTCACCACCATTCCGTTGGCCGCGGCGATTTGCTTCGTCGTGGGTGCGCTCGTGGGGATTCCCGCGTTGCGCTTGAAGGGTCTTTACCTCGCGCTCGCCACGCTTGGCCTCGCGGTGATCTTTCCGAACCTCGTCAACAAGCTCGGTTCGCTCACCGGTGGCTCGAACGGAAAGAATATTCCTATCCGTCGCGTCAAGTTGCTGGCGCCGACCTGGACCGGTCTCGATCCGAAGACCGATGCCTATATCTGGGTGTATGTCGTACTCGTCTCCATCGCTGCTCTGATGTACCTCGTGGCCCGCAACATGATCCACAGTCGCAGTGGTCGGGCACTTGTTGCGCTGCGCGACAACGCCATCGGCGCCGAGGTCAGCGGTGTCGAGATTGCTCGCCACAAGGTCTTGGCGTTCGCGGTGAGCGCCGCGTATGCCGGCGTCGCCGGATCGCTCTACATGTTCACGGTGTCGAACGCCACGGGTACCGCGTACTCGCTCAACCGCTCGATTGAACTGCTCACCGGCGTCGTGATCGGCGGTCTGGCGTCACTGCCCGGGTCGCTGCTCGGTGGTCTGCTCGTGATCTTCTTGCCGGACTGGGCCAAGCACTGGGGCGACGGTCACCTCGCAGGTGCCGTCTACGGCGCTGTGCTCATCGCGATCATCGCTCTGTATCCCACCGGCGTCGCCGGCCTCCTGGCGCGCCTACGGTCGTGGGTGGTTGCGATCGTGCCGGGCGACGAACGGCCCCCGACACCGCCGATCATGCGCGAGACTGTCGCTGAACTTACCAATGAGTAAGGCGAGTGGCCCCAGACGGGGCAACCAGGAGGGGAATGTGAAGAGCAAGCGCAAGAAGCTTCGCTTCGTCGCGGCGATAGCGGCACTCGGTCTCGTTGCCGCGGCGTGCGGCGACAGCAAGGGTGCCACCACGACGACAGCCGCCAGCGGCTCGGCTTCGGGGGCCACGACGACAGCGGCTTCGGGTTCGCCGACCACCGGCGGCGCTGCGCCGACGACCACGGTGGCCGCCGATCCCTTGGTCGCCCTCGGGGTCAACGTCAAGAAGGATTGTCCGAGCGACTACAAGCCCGATCAAGGGGTCAGTGCCACCGAGATCCTCGTCGGCCAGAGTGTGCCGAAGACCGGCCCGAGCGCCGCGTTCTCCCTACTCACGACGGGTATGCAAGCGTACTTCGACTACGCCAACGCCGAACTGAACGGCGTGAACGGCAAGAAACTCAAGCTCGTCGCCCTTGACGACGGCTACGAAGCCGAGAAGACCGTCAAGAACGTCAACGACCTCATTACGCAGGGCGTTTTCGTGACGTCGGGAATTCTCGGCACGCCCAACAACATCGCGGTACGCGATGTTCTGAACGCGAAGTGCATCCCCCAGCTCTACCCCGCTACGGGCGCACCCGACTGGGGTGATGTCGACAACTATCCGTGGACTGTCGCCGGAGCCGTGGTTCCTTACAACGTCGAGGCGAAGATCTGGGCCGAGCATCTGAAGAAGACGTACCCGAACGGTGCCAACGTGGTCGCGCTGGAGATGAGCAACTCGTTCGGCGCCGACTACGAGACGTGGTTCAAGAAGTACATCGATGGCTCGAACATCAAGCTGACCAAGGTTGAAAAGCACGATCCGGCGAACCCCGACGTCACGAACCAAATAACCACGCTGGCGGCCACGAAGGCCGACGTCTTGATTGACATGACCACCTCGTCTGCTTGCACCTCGGCGATGAAGGCCGTGGGCACGAGTGGCTGGAAGCCCCTGCAGATCGTGTCGGGTACCTGCAAGTCGTCGATCTTCTTCGGTGCAGCAGGCGACGGAGCGAAGGATGCCATCATCGTCGCCGCGGCAAAGGAAATCACCTATCCCGAATACGACGGCGACGCCGCGATCAAGACGTGGCGTGACCAGCTCGCGAAATACGCGCCGGGTGCGCCGGTGAGCGTGAGCCTCGTGCCTACAGGCTGGAGCTACGGCGAGATCCTGCGTGACACCTTGCTGCGGGCCGAGAAGCTCCCGGGCGGTCTCACGAGGCCCAACGTGCTCGTTGCTGCTCGCCAGACCGACTTCAAGTCGGTCTACTTCCTCGATGGCGTGCAGGTGAAGCTCAACGGTAAGGTCGACCCCTACATGATCGAGGCTGGTCGCCTCGAGAAGTGGACTGGCACCGCCTTCATCAAGGTCACCGACCTGTTCAACTACGAAGGCACCACCAAGCCGAAGCCGTGATGCGGTGGGCGTCTCGGGTCACTCGAGACCTGAGACGCCCAGCGGCACGGTATTGCTGGGTCGGATGCGCCTATCGGCGCCCCCTCTATGCCAGCTTGAGCATGGTGCGAATGCCGCGGCCGGCGCGGAGGTCGTCGAAGCCTTCGTTGATCTCCTCGAGCGGACGGCGGAACGACACCATCGACTCCAGGTCGAGCGCGCCACGCCGCCAGAGCGACAGGAGCGCCGGGATGCTGCGCAGCGGATTGCCGGTTCCGTAGAGGGTGCCCATCAGCTTCTTTTCGGTGACCAGCGCGAGCACGGCGGGTGCGATGGTGATGTTCTGATCGGCCGGCGGCGCGCCGACCATCACGGTGGTGCCCCCGTAGCGGGTCGCGAACAGACCGGCCTCGACAAGCTTGTGATGTCCGGCGGCGTCGAAGGCGTAGTCGACGCCGATGCCCTTGGTGATCTCGTAGCACGCGCTGATGACGTCGGTCTCCGCCGGGTCGATCACGTCGGTGGCTCCGAAATGCAACGCCGCGTCGCGGCGGGCGGCGATTGGATCCGAGGCGATGATGCGCGACGCTCCCGCGATACGTGCGCCTTGGACCACCGAGATGCCGATGCCGCCGAGGCCCATCACGAGTACCGTTGCGCCTTCTTCAACCTTGGCGAGGTTGAGCACCGCACCGACGCCCGTCTGCACTGCGCAGCCGATCACGGCGGCGAGATCGAGCGGGATGTCGTCGTCGATCTTCACGACGCCGCTTTCGGTGGTGAGCGAGTGTTGGCTGAACCCGCCGACGCCGAGCCCGCGGTAGATGATTTGGTCGCCGCGGTGAAGCGCCGGGGAGCCGTCCGGAAACAGCCCGGTTCCGAACGTCCGTGCCTCGATGCAGATCGTGTGTTGGTTCCGCACGCAGAAGTAACACCGACCGCATCCGGCCATGGCCACCGAGACCACGTGATCACCTGGCGCGACTGATCGCACACCCGCGCCGACGGCCTCGACCACGCCCGCGGCCTCGTGCCCGAGTACCAACGGCAGCGTGGGGTTGGTGTCGGACTCGATCATTGTGAGATCGGAATGGCAGATGCCGCAGTAATGCACGCGGACCAGAACCTGACCCGGGCCCGGTGGGTAGGCCTCGACGTCGTCGACCAGGGCCAACGGCGTGTGGCCAGCTTCCAGCAGCGCGGTGCGCATGCGTGTCTCCTCGCGAGTTCTGCGGTGTCCATCACCGCTCGTTGTTCGCGAAAACTACTTCTTCCAGCCGGTGCTCGCCCCGGTGAACATGCCAAAGGGGCCACTCGGCCAGCGGAAGCAATCCATCATCAACTGGTCGACTTGCTCACGCGTGGCGATGCCCTCATCGACCACTTGCCGTGCCTCGCGTGCCATCGCCGAGTAGACGCGGTTGGCGACGTATCCCCAGGCGCGTGTGGTGTCGTTGACCACGATTGGGTTCTTGCCGGCACCGGTAGCGAGCCGGACGACAACCTCGACCGTCGCGTCGCTCGTCTCGGGCCCGCGCACAATTTCGGCCAGCCGCATCACGGGCGCGGGTGATGCCCAGTGCCAGCCGACCATGCGATCGGGCCGGTTGGTCACCGCGGCCAGCGCCGCGATTGGAAAGCCCGACGAGTTCGACGCGAAAATCGTGCGATCGGGCGCAGCCTTGTCGATCTCGGCCCAGAACCGAAGCTTCAACTCGAGTCGTTCGGGGATGGCCTCGATGACCAGATCGGCGTCGAGCGCTGCGTCGCGGTCGGTGTTGAATGAGAGGCGCGCGATCGCGGCTTCGGCCTCGGCTGCGGTGAGCTTGCCCCGCTCGACGGCACCCTGCACGCCATAACGCCCGGTGGAAACGGCATCGGCCGCCCGATCGAGCGCAGCCTGATCGATGTCGTGACAACGCACCTCGTGGCCCGCCACCGCCAGCACCTGTGCGATGCCTGAGCCCATGACCCCGGCGCCGATGACCCCGATACGTTCCTTCGCTCCCATTGCCTCTCCCGCGTTCGAAATATGCCGAACGACTCACCCATTTGCGTGGGCCATTCGCCGTGTTTGGCTCATCTGATACTCGATCGGAGTCGATGGAGTATCAGATGCTCTATGACTAGCACGACTCCGCTTTGGCACGACGCGCCCAGCTCCACGCGATGGACTGCGCCCTTTGGCGCGTGCGTGCTCGCGCTGGCCGCATTGCCACTGGTTGGTGCCGATCGAGCCGTCCTGATCGTGGCGGGTTGCGTCCTGGTCGGCGGCGCCGTGGTCGTCGACGCTCGCAGCCGCGGTGGGCGACTTCTTCCCCATCTCAGCGATCTGCGCAGCCCGTGGGCGTACGCCTCGATTGCCATCGCCGTACTTGCCTTTGGCACCCTTGCGTCGCCCGACCTTCGCTCGCTGGCGATCTTGACGTTGTGTGCATCGATCCTTTTCGCTCTGGGGACGTGCGCATTTGCATGGGAACGCCTACGCCAGTTGTCGTTCGAGCTCATCATCGAAGCGCTCATTGGCACGGGTGGCCTCGCGCTCATGTCCTATGCGCTGCTGCTCGATCCGTGGCTGGCCGACCGTATCGATGCGGGAACGGCGATCATTGCCTTCTCCGGGCTGGCGGTCCTTTCGGCCGGACTCTTGGTGTTCGCGTGGCTCGTTACGGTTGACCACGACGCGAAGTGCCCATCGAGCTGGATGCTGTTGTCGTGCGGTGGGCTGATCGCGTTTGCCGATGCCGTGGTTCTGCACGATCTGTTCGCGGATCCGTGGCCGATGCTGTTGCGCGCCGTGGTGGTCATCGTCACGATCTGCAT
>JAYUFA010000453.1:0-3880 GCA_043738925.1 Actinomycetota bacterium | reverse complement strand
GGTTGATGTCCGGCGCCACGACCCCGTCATCGGTAGCGCCAGACTCTGAACTTGTCCCGTTCGCGAGTGGTTCAGGCTTTGCGGCGACACTTGACGCGGCGCAGATCGCCGCGTTGCGCGCCACGCCCGGCGTACTCGCGGTGACGCCGAATCGGGTGCTCGAACCCGCCGCCGCACCGCAACTCGAGCAAACGCTTACACCCGCAGCCTGGGCTGAAGGATGGCGCGGTGAGGGCCAGACCGTCGCGGTGATCGACACCGGCGCGGATGGCACGAATGCGAACCTCGCCGGCAAGATCGCAGCCGAAGCGTGCTTCACCCCGGCACGCGGTGCGGGCGGCGATTGTCCAAATGGCACGACGACCCAACTGGGCCCGGGTGCGGCAGTGCCGTGCATCGGGCGCGCCGACTGCTCGCACGGCACGCACGTCGCGTCGACTGCCGTCGGTGCCGGGCCGGCCGTATTCGGCACCGCTCCGGGCGCCTTGGCGATCGCCGTGCAGGTGTTCACCTCGGTGAAGCAAGCCGACGATCGCGTGATCACCGACGAGGCTTCGTTGGTACGCGCCCTCGAATGGGTGGACGCAACGCGTGCGACCACGTCGATCGCCGCAGTGAACCTCAGCCTTGGGGGGCCACCCGTAGCTACGCCGTGCTCAGCCAGCCCGGCGTTGCTCGCGGTGATCGATCGGCTCACGACGGCGGGCATCGCGATCGTTGCGTCGGCGGGCAACGATTCGAGCGCGACCATGCTCAGCTTTCCCGCCTGTCTCGTGGGTGTCGTCAGCGTTGGTGCCGAGGGATCACCCGGCCGCACCGCGTCGTTCACGAACGTGTCGTCGGATCTCACGTTGTTCGCGCCGGGCGAGAGCATCGAGGGCGCGTGGTCGGCCCCCTGCTGTACGAAGGTCGTCAGCGGAACGTCGTTCGCCGCGCCGCAGGTGTCCGCGGCGTTCGCGTTGCTGCGCCAGGAGTTGGGCCCAGGAAGCGGGCCTGGTGTTGTGGCGTCGCGCGTTGCGCTGCTGCGTCGTACCGGCGATCCGGTCTACTCGCTGACCGCTGGCGCATGGACAAGGGCGACGGCGCTGCGTGTCGAGCGCGCGCTCGATCCCCAGTTCCAAGCAACTTCGCCTGTCGTGTTGGCGCGAGACTCGCCACCGTTCGGTTCGGTGGACGCAGTCACGCTTGATCCGCGCGGTCTGCGTGTCAATGGGTGGGCGCTCGATGGCGACACCGCGGCGCCCGTCACGATGCATCTCTACGTGGATGGCGTGTTTTCCGCGTCGACTCGCGCGCTCGCGACGCGGCCCGACGTCGGCGCGGTCTATCGCGGGTATGGCGCGGCGCACGGTTTCGATGTGGTCCTCGGTGTCGCTCCCGGTGACCACGAGGTGTGCGTCTATGGCCTCGATCTCGGTGCCGGGCCGGGCAATGTGCTCATCGCGTGTCGCCGTTCGACATCGGGCGGACTCCTTGGTGCGATCGACGCGAGCTTCGGGGCAGCCGGAACGATCACGGCGAGCGGCTGGGTGATCGACGCAACCAGAGTCGTGCCTTCGGTGGTGCAGCTCGTCGTCGACGACGTTGTTGTTGCGCAACAGGTATCGGGGGCGAGTCGAGCCGATGTCGGCGCAGTCTTTGTCGCGTACGGTCCCGATCACGGCTTTGCGATGTCGGCCGCCGCGGCCCCCGGACCGCACCGCGTGTGCATCGTCGTCGGTGCCGCGCTGGTGGGCGCGGCGCCGCGCACGCTTGGTTGCCGTGAGGTCACTGTGGGCACCGGGCCACCGTTCGGCATCGTCGACAGCACGGTTGGTGACGTCGGCCGAGTTATCACGCAGGGATGGGCGATCGATCCCGACTCGGCTGATCCGATCGATGTGCTCGTTGACATCGACGGCGTTGCCGTGTCTCATCTGGCCAATGTTGTGCGCCTCGATCTCATCAGTGCCATTCCCGGTTATGGATCGCGCCACGGGTTTCGCGTCGATGTTGCGGCTGCGCCCGGAGCGCACCGTGTGTGCGTCTCTGCGCTCGACAACGTGACGCAACTCGCGATGTTGCTGGGCTGCACACAAGTCGACGTCAACTGACGCCCGACTCGCTTCGCAAACGTGGAGCGCGGCGCAGCACTGTCACGACGACAAGTGCGCATGCAAGCGAGCCCAACGCGCCGAGTCCGTGATGAGCCAAGAACGTTCGGTGCGGCGCGCCGAAGGACGTGTCGGTCGCGGCGACGATCGCGAACGACGCGATCGCGGTATTGAGGGCCACGTGCACCAGCGAGGGTGCGGCATCGCGCGTACCGAAGCAGCCGCACGATTGCAACGGCGCGCCAGTTGCGAGTGCCATGATCACGAAGACCGTGAAGCCGGTATACAGCGCGCCCGCGGCCCACGAGCCACCTGACCATGAGCTGGTGAATACGCAGATGCCGACGAGCAACTCGATGACGCCGAGTAGACGGACGGCGTTGTCTCGGATGCCTACCGAGCATCGGAGCGCAGCGGTGACGATGCGCAGCGCGCGCGCACTGGACGAAGGTCGAACGAGCTTGACTGCGCCCGCACCGAGCAGCAACCACGCGCCGATGAGCACGGGAATATCGACGCTGCGCACGGCAGCGAGCGTAGCGAGCAGCCGGGGATAGCCTGCGGCACACGAGATCGGCGTCGCGCGAGCGCGCGAACGCCTGAAGGTGAGCAGGAGCATTGACCAAACGGTTCGTCATCATCGGTGGAGGCCCGGCCGGCAACAGCGCGGCCACGCATGCAGCGCGCCTTGGTGCCGAGGTGGTGCTCATTGAGCGTGACGTTGTCGGTGGCGCGGCGCATCTTTGGGATTGCATTCCGTCGAAGGCGATGATCGCCACCGGTAGCGCGCTCACCTACGTGACGCACTCCGAGGACATGGGGCTCGAGGTCGGCCGCTCCGAGATCGATATCGCCTCGTTGCGTACGCGTCTTCGTGGCATCGAGCACAAGCTCGAGCGCTCGATCACCGAGCTGTTGACGAGTCAGCGCGTCGAGATGGTGCATGGACGGGCGCGGCTTGTCGATGCACACACGGTGGAGGTCGATACCGAGCAAGGCACGCGGGTGTTTGCGGCTGATGTCCTCGTGTTGTGCACGGGCAGTCGGCCGCGCGTCCCCGAGTGGGCGGTGCCCGATGGTGTCCGCGTGCTCACCACGCGTGACGCGTATCCGCCGCCCAGCATTCCCGAACATCTCGTCGTGGTCGGCTCGGGCGTCACCGGTGTCGAGTTCGTGCACATGTTCAAATCATTCGGCAGCGAGGTCACGCTCATCGTGAGCCGCCAACAAGTGCTGCCGACCAAGGATCCCGAGGTTGCGGCCGCGCTCGAGGCCGACTTTCTCGGCCGTGGCGTGCGCCTGTACAAGGGTGCGCGTGCAACCGGCATCGAGCTGCGCGACGACGGCGTCACGGTGGTCTGCGACGACGGGCGATCCGCGCGCGGCTCGCACGTGCTGCTCGCGATCGGCTCGATCCCGAACTCGGAAGGCTTGGGACTCGACGCCGTCGATGTCGAGACCCGCGACGGTTACGTCGTGATCGATCACAATTGCAAGTCGACGCAGCCACACATTTACGCGGCGGGCGATCTGTCGGGCAAGCTGCCGTTGAGCTCGGTGGCCACGATGCAGGGGCGCAAGATCGCCGAGCACGCAATGGGTATGCACGGCCGCCCGCATCGCCACCTCGACTATGACAAGGCTGCGTCGGCGATCTTCACCGAGCCCGAGATTGCCGATGTCGGATTGGCCGAAGCCGACGCGTTCGCCATCGGCCGCAAGATCCGCGTCACCAAGGTGCCGTTCTCCGCGTCGGCGCGCGCGCTTATCGATGGCGACGCCCGCGG
>JAYUFA010000452.1:0-3884 GCA_043738925.1 Actinomycetota bacterium | reverse complement strand
CGAGCGATGGTCAGCGGAGGCCAGTCGGGCTCACCGGGCCACGGTCTCGGCGATCCGGCGCTTCCTTCAGATGATGGCCGACGAACTCACGCAGATCGTCGACGCCGCCGCGATGTAGGAGCCGGGTCGAGCAATGGCGAGCCCGCGCTATTCGATCGGCAACAGCAGATGTTCGCTGAGGTTGCCGAACAGCTCGTTGATGTAGTGGCGCTTCGTAAAGCTCCATTGGCCATCGATGACGGCGAACTCGTCGTGATAGCGCCCGGCGATGATGGGCTGCAAAGCGATGCCGCCAACCTGCTGGAACACGGTGTAGTAGCACCGAGCCGTGGCGGTCTGCTCGTCGTCGGCTACCTCAATGATGAGGTTGGTGGTCACATGTTTGGTGTGCGGCGTGCCGTTGTCGGGATAGCGACGGGTCCACGTCTCCATCTGTTCCTGCATCAGCGCGGCGCCGAAACGCACTTCTTCACTGAGGTCGGTGGTGATGCCGGCATGGGTGAACAGTTGACCGACCGCGGCGAAGTCGCCCAGGTCCATCAACTCCGCATAGCGAAGGATCAGATTTTCGATTGCTCGCGCCGGGCTTGTCATGGGTACTCCTTGGAGAAGGGATGCAAGGTCACGGCATCATCGTGACGCCACCGTTGGCCCGCAGTATCTGGCCGGTGACAAAAGAGGATGCATCGGACGCGAGGTACAGCATCTGCAACGCCTGGTCGCGCGGTTGGCCGATGCGATTGAGCGGCGATTGCGCAGAGCGCACCTTCCACATGTCGTCACGCGCTTGCTCGTCGACGAAACCATCGCCGGCCTTCCATGTGCGCTGCGTCATCGGCGTGTCGGTAAACCCGGGCGCGATGCCGTTGACGCGCACTCCTTGCGGACCTACCTCGGTGGCAAGCGTGCGGGTGAGCATCGCGACGGCCGCCTTCGTGAGGGCGTAACACGACAAGGTGGGCACGGGCATGTCCATGCCGGTCGACGCGACGTTGATGATGCTGCCTCGCTGTTGTTGGATCATCACCTTGGCGGCGGCGGCGCACCCGAAGTACACCCCTTTGAGGTTGACGGCGATCACTGCGTCGAGTTCGGCCTCGGTGGTGTCGACCACCAGGTTGTTGCGAATGATTCCGGCGACATTGGCCATGATGTCGACCGAGCCGAACTCCTGCTTGGCGGTACCCACGAGGGCGTCAACCTCGCTGCGCTTCGACACGTCGGTCGGCACGGCGATCGCGCGGCCACCAACTGCCTCGACAAGGCGGACCGTCTCGAACAGACCGTCGGCGTTCACGTCGCCAATGACCACCCGGGCGCCCGCGGCGGCGAACACCATCGCGGCCTCGCGACCGATGCCGCCACCGGCGCCCGTGACTACAGCCACGCGCCCCGACAAGTCGAATGCCTTGATGATCGATTCGTCCATGACGCGAGAATAGGCCTCGCCCCACGGCTCCGCTCGGTGCTGCCGGGTCGCTTCGCCCCACGGCTCCGCTCGGTGCTACCGGGTCGCTTCGCCCCACGGCTCCGCTCGGTGCTACCTCATCCGCTTCCACACCATGTCGGTCTCGACGTCCGGATCGAGCAGCTCGCCAGGGTCATGCTGATCGACGTGGCCCATCAGCCCGCGATACACGCCGTAGCCGAGCATCTCCTGCAAGCGACGCGGGAACGTGGCGGCCATCTCGCGAGGAACTGCGAGCAACTGGTTTTCCTCCTGGCGCATGTATCCGGCGCAATGATTCACGACGATCGCGAGGCGCCGTGACACCGCGTCGTTGTCACCACCGCCATGCCAGATCGAACCGTTGTAGACAAGCACGCTTCCTTTGGCCATCTCCGCGCGTACCGTCTCATCGCGCCGCTCACCCGTACGCGGCCGACGATCCGAAAGGTGTGATCCGGCGACGAGGTGGGTGCAGCCGTTCTCGATCGTGAAGTCGGTGAGCGCCCACATGGCGATGTACACGATGGGCACATGGGGACGCGGAAGCGCAATCGATCCGTCATCCGCGTGCAACGGCTGTGCGCGTTGGCCCGGGTGCATCTCGATCGCCGTGAGCGACGACAACAGACATTGGCGATCGAGCACTTGCTCGACGAGCGGGAGTATCGCGGGATGCAGCGGCACTTGGGCGAAGATCGGGTCGCGCGCGAGCAGGTTGAAGATGCGCCGCGTGTGCAGTCCGAGGAACGCGTTTTCGCCGTACGCGACGCCCAGCGCGACCATCAACCGGTCGATGGTCGCAGTGAGCTCGTCGATAAGCACCGGATCGATGATGCGCTCAAGCACGGTGTACCCAACCGTCTCGAGTTGCTCGCGATGATGCGCGAAGACGCCGTCGCTCATCGCCTGATCGTTCAACGAGCGATCGTTCATCGAGCGTCGCACTCGGACGGGCTGCAGAGCACCGCGTCGTAGATCCAACCGAGGGCCTCGCGGGCTTCGGCGTGATCATCGTCGATCTCGTCGGGTAGCACGACGCGGAACGAACCGCGGTCGTCGCCGACGACATACGGCGAGCCGCCGGGTCCGTGCCCGACAGCCGCGGACGCGAGTAACTGGGCAACGCTGTCATAGCGAGCAAGCACGCGCAGCCACGCAACGGTTGGTGGCAGCATCACGAGTATCCCCGCGCGCCATTCCTCGAGCGCGTCGGCCGGCCGACGCCATTCGCCGAACACGGCCTCGACTGCATCCACCACCGCTGTCTGGCCCGCCGGCATGCGAGCGATGAAGAACCGGGTGTCGTAGCGACGCGGAGGACCAATCGGTGTAATCCATCGGCCAACGTCAACGATCGCGTCGCCGGTGATGAAGAGCGCCTCCTCCTCCAGCACAGCGAGCAAGCTCCGAGCCCCGCCGTCAACATCGTGGCGGTGCCGGTGCGCTACCTGCTCGGAGCACCCGACACCTACCGCGTCACAAGCCAGCAGCACGCCCACTTCCTCGAGCGTCTCACGAACGACAGCCACCCAATACGCGAGCGCATCAGGGGTCGCGAGTCGCTCCGTCGCGGCCTCCGCGCTGAGACCGACGATGCGATCGCTATAAGCGGGGTGCTCATCATCGAGGTCGATGCCCCCACCGGGGAACACGGTCATTCCGCCGACGAAGTTGCTTCCGGTACGCCGACGAAGGCACAACACCTGCAGATCGGGACGGTCGTCGACCAACAGCACGGTCGCGGCTCGTTGCACGGGGACGGTCGCCGGATCGAAGGGCGCCGCGTTGGTCGTCATCTCTTGCCTCCAGGGGTCGCGTACCGAAAGGCGGTGCCCGTCGGGTACCGTGACAAGGCGCGGGTACCGACCTCGACATGAGGAGGCACCCCATGGATGCTCTTACCGGTACTGCCCATTCTGACGCGCAGGCCCGAACGACGCCGTCGCTGTTCGACCTCACCGAGCGACTCGAGTATTCGCTGCGATCGCGCCACGTCGGCCGAGCATGGCTGTCGGAGGTCGAGGCGAAGCTGCACGCGTATCGCGCATGTCTGCAACGCCACGTGATCGCCGCGGAAGGCGATCGAGGTTGGATCGCGTCGTTGCGCAACGACGACCCGCGAATGGAACCGTTGGCGCGACGCGCCCGCGGCGACTTCGCACGCCTCGACCGGCAAGTGCTTATGGCGATGGCCACCGTGCGCCACCCGACCCGACAGCCGCGCGACATCCGCCACGATGTGCGCGAACTCATCAACCTGACGCGTCACCATCGCGCGCGCTGCGCACGGCTTGTCCACGAAGCGTTCGTGGTCGACCTCGGCGTGGCCTGACCCGCACGCTCGACGAACGCTCGCCGATGAGACCCGCTGATTTGCTGGGTCGACTCGCCTCGCGGCTCGTTCTCGTGTTGCTGGGTCGACTCGCCTCTCGGC
>JAYUFA010000451.1:0-3895 GCA_043738925.1 Actinomycetota bacterium | reverse complement strand
CTCGATCCGTTCATGGTGAAACATCTCGTTGCCCTGGTCCCAGGTGAGCGTTCGGCGTAGCCCACCGGGCATCGACAAGAACGTTTCGATCAGCGCGTTTCCAACGCGTTGAGCCGTGTGCGCCCCGCAAATCTGGACCAGGACCAAATTTCGTGTCGTGCGCTCCACAAGCGTGGCGATCGCTGACCCTTGACCAGCACCGATGATGAGATCACCCTCGCAATCGCCGATCCGACGACGAGCGTCAACCACAGCTGGACGCTCGCTGATCGGCTTCAGATTCGAGCACTAGCGCAACACCCCTCGCGAGCGCGTCCTCGCCCGTGCCGATGCCGGTAGACACGCCCGGTGCGCAGCGTTTGCCGGTCCGCAACGACGATCTCGCCGCGGTACACAGCTTCGTAGATCGTCTCGTGACACACATGCCACGCCAACCGTTTGGGCCAACGACGCCCCAACCATCGGCTGATCTGCGCCGACGACCACCGGGTTGCCAACTTGACCGCCACCACCCGACACAACTCGGGATCAACAGCGAACCGGGGCGGTCTGGGCCGACGCCAGCGCTCATGGGCCTGGTTGTGAGCCGTTTCAAGGGTCTGTCCGGCAGTGATAGTGAGTGACCGTTGGTGCCATCTACCAGTGCTTTCGCGGTTTCCTCGTGTCATCGTGTGTCACCCAGAATCACGCTCTGTCACTTGGTCCATTAGAAGAACCATTAGAAGTTATGTCCAGAGTGACGACTTGTTTGTGACAAACAACTTGACGATCCGAGCAAATCGAGCGACACTGTCAGCAGTTCATCCGACTTGTCCAGATTGGCTACTTGTTCATGGCACGCAAACCGGTTCCTCAGGCAACTCGTCGAGTGTTCGACGATGCCGTTTCTTCCATCGGTGCACGCCTGCCGCGCTTATGGGAGGTCGCCGTCGCCTCTCGCTCCACGGAAGGTGGGGTGCTCCGTTTCACCTCTCCTGACGACGTCACCGGTGAAGTGGCTGTGCGGGTTCGACGAGATCTCAGCCCGCGAACAGTCGAGGCGATGGGAACACAGAGTCTGCCGACGATCATCGCGTCGTCGTGGCTCAGCGCACGGACGCGCGAAGTACTGACCGAGTTCGGGTGGAACTACATCGACGCCACCGGCAACGCGCTCCTCTCAATCGATCGGCCCGGCCTGTTCATCCGCACCGACGGCGCAACACGCGACCCAGCGCCCAAGCAATCGAGCGGTTCCAACCTTCGCGGTCCACGTGCATGGGCCCTGCAACGGACATTGGCGGAGGTGTTGCCGCCGTATGGACTCAGCGAGCTCAGCGCCGCACTCGGCATCGACGCCGGATACGTTTCGCGCCTGCTGGGCGCGCTCTCGGGCGAGATGCTCATCGACCGCCCCGCCCGCGGACGCGTCCAAGAGGTCCAATGGGAACCGCTGTTGCGCCAGATCGCCACCAGCTACTCGCTGCTCGGCTCGAACGAGACAGCGAGCTGGGTGGCGCCGGGGGGCGCAGAGCAGTTCCTTCGCGACCTCTCGTCGTCGAAGCTGAAGGGGTGGGCCGTCACAGGTTCCTTCGCTGCGTCCCGAGTGGTGTCGGTCACCGCACCGGAGATCGCCGTCGTCTTTGCGCAGGACCCAGAACGCATCGCCGACACCATGCGGCTGCGCCCGGTCCGCAACGGCGGAAACGTTGTCACAGCCCTTCCCTACGATCCGATTGTGTTCGAACGGACGTGGAAGGAAGCGAACATCGTGTACGCATCAGTTGCGCAGATCGTCATGGACTGCATGACCGGGTTCGGTCGTATGCCCGCTGAAGCCGACGCGCTGCTCGACTGGATGCAGCGTCGAGCACCTCGATGGCAAGCCCCTTCCCTCGCCTCAGCGGCGACAATGCCATGAACACTGAACAACCTCGGATCGAGTACATCGAGGCACGCCGCGCCCTCCTCGACGCGCTGACGGCCCTGCAGCCGCACGTCGACGCGTTCGTCCTCATCGGCGCGCAAGCCGTCTACCTGCGCACCGCTGGCCGCCTGCCCGGCTACCAGCCATTCACCACCGACGCCGACCTCGCGCTCGACCCAAGTCGCCTTGCCGCGCTGCCACTGCTCGCAGACGCCATGCTCGCCGAGGGCTTCGAGTACAGCGGCGAACCAGGAATCTGGAACCGGCACATGCTGCGGCCGGGCTTCTCCGAAGACATCATCGTTCCCGTCGACCTCATCGTGCCTGAGCACGTTGCGTCGTCAGCAGGTCGGCGAGGAGCACGCCTTCCTGGCGACCACGGCCGCACAGCTGCACGCAAGAGTGCGGGCGTAGAGGGAGCGCTCGTCGATCACGACCCAATCGAGATCGCCTCGCTCGAGACGGGCGACACGCGTCGGATGATCGTCAACGTCGCCGGCCCGGCAGCTCTGTTGGTCGCCAAGGTGCACAAGCTCGGGGAACGACTGGCCACCCCACACCGACTCATTGACAAAGACGCCGGCGACGTGTTCAGACTGTTCGAGGCGACACCGCTACGAGAGATGACTCGGATGCTGCACACGCTGCTCACCGACGAACGATCAGCCGCAGCAGCCACGGTCGCAATCGGGTACGTGAGACAGCTATTCGCGACACCCCGATCCCCCGGAGTCCGACTCGCCGTCCAAGCCCTCGCCATCGCCGCCGACCAATCGACCGTAACAATCACCCTGACGGGCTACACACAGGACCTGCTCGCAGAGGTGCAGGCATAGGCCTCGTCGAGACTGCGGAGCTCACACACAAACCGAGTCGCACGATCCACGTAGATCAGGCGACTGTTCCCGCGGCCCGAGTGCGTGGCGGATCATCGGCCATGCATGACCTCCCTGAGATGTTCGGCGGCTTCCTCGCCGCCAACGCCAACGGTTCGCACGTCGGCGAAGACGCGTGGCCACGGCGCAACCATGAGACCGTCCACCCTCGTCGCCAGTCGGCGCACCGTCACGGATGGGAACGGTCTGAGCGTGAGGCGGCCCCCTTCGATCGGTCGAAGTCCTACCGATGCAGCCGCTGCTTCGAGGCCGAGGATCGTCTCGGCGTTCACGTAGACATCGGCTGCGTTCACGGTCGTGAGGAGTGGAGCGAGCACGGTGGCTGCGACGGCACCACTGGCCGCCCACGCAACCTTTGCCTTGTCCCATTTTGCGCCGGTCTGCATCAGACCGTCGTTGGTGTCGCGCCAGGTCACTCCGATCTGCAGGCTGATCGACGGCGGCAGAGCCTCGATGGCAGACGCGTAGGCGTCGAGGAGCGGATCCTGGTCGGCGACCCGCCGCGCTGAGTCGCGACCTCGCCCGGCATCAGCCTCCAGAAGACCGAAGTCGGTGAGCACGCGAAGTGCAGTCGTGCAACTGCCGTTCGAGAGACCGGTCGCGTCCTCGGTTGCTGCAACCGTCGCCTTTGTTCCGCACAACAGGGCTTCGGCAACCGCGATCACCGACGGGGTCCATCGCTTGGGCGGACCGGTTGGCTTGGGAGGCCTCCCCGGCCGAGAGATGACGATGGTTCCCGCAGCGATCTCGGCGGCGCCGGTCTCGTCGACCCATCCGATACCCGCCCCGGCCAACGTTTCGCGAGCGCCAGGCGACATGCGGCGCGCTACCGCGATGTCGGGCCGCCCGCGACGTGTGCTCAAGACGCGCTTCGCATCTGCGAGTCGCCCGTCGCCGATCCAGGTGATCACAAAGGGATGGTCGTTGACAACGATGTCGATGCCCGCATCAACCTCACCCAGGCGGACCTTCGCAGCGCGTGGCAACACGGCACGGACTGCGTCCTCGGCCCGACGGCGAGGATCTCGCTCTCGAATGGTCGTCATCGATACTCCACTCAATCAATATACATCAGTGCGGCACTGCTGTATAT
>JAYUFA010000450.1:0-10313 GCA_043738925.1 Actinomycetota bacterium | reverse complement strand
TCGGATCTATGGCATCGTCAAACAAGTGAGATGTCCTTTCGGAACACCTCCGCCCACGAGTCGCAGAACATAGCCGGTGTTGCGCGGCTGCTCAAGGTTTTCGAGCGCTGTAACACAATGGCATTGTGCGCTTCGATGGCCGTCAGCTGTTGTCATGTCGTCCCGATGCTTCTTTGAACGGCCAGGGGAATCAGCCGTGCGTTCGTCCCACGACGACCGCTAGGGGCCGGTCGAGCGGCGTTCGTCGGCGCGACGTTCGGCGCCGAGCCGTTCGAGCGCCGGTTCGCCGGTGTGGTCGACAAAGCGCATCATCTCTGCGATGGCTCGATGTCCGGCCTTGTCGGCAATGAGTCGATGCATGCGCTGGCCAACGTCGCGGTACGCCGGATGGCCCTGCGGGCCGGTGCGTAGCTCAAGCAGGTGCATTGCCTCACGGGCATTCATCTGCATCATGAAGCGCACCTTGTACGCGAAGGACACGGCGTAGCCGGCCTGCTCAGGAAACTCGTCCTCGAGGAGATCGTGCAGTGCAGCGCTTCGCCGTAACGCCTCATCGAACGTGCCTTGCTCGCCGGCCGCGGTCACAGACTCGGGGCGGGTGTAACCGTGCACCGGGCTCAGACGTTGCCATTCGATGGTCAGCAGGCGATGGCGTTGCAGGTCACGGAACGCGCCGTAGTCGGCGAGCACATCGAAACGGTACGTCGGTCGTTCGAGTGCTCGGCCGGGCTTGTGACGGCGGTTGCGACGTTGGCCCGCGTACGCGCGCATGACCGCGAGGCGATCGTCGCTCGACATGGCGCGCACGCGTGCCTCGACGGTGGTCTCGGGCTGGTTCGTGTACGCATAGAGCATGGACGCGACGAGTTTCACCTCGGCGTCGGGATCCCAATCGACGAGCTCGACCGTTGGCGCGTCGACCGGTTGGGTGTCTTCGGAGAACAGCCGCGCCGCGATCTCCTCCATGGAGGCCCGCGTGTCGTCGAGGTACGCGCTGGCGGCCCCGCCCCGATCGGGCAGATCGACGCGCTTGAGAAACGACGGGATCACCTTGCGGAGCTCGGTGAGCATCATGTCGGCGTACGCCCGCGCTTCGGGCAACGGATGGGCTCGCATGCGCACGAGCAGAGCCTCGTAGCCTTGGCCCGTTCCATAGATGCCCACGTTCGACAGCGACGCCGCCGGTAGCACGCCGCGCACCGAGTCGAATGCCTTGGCCTTGATGGCTTGGCGATAGACGAAGTCCTTGTCGCCGGCTTGACGCGGAATCGCGTCACGGAAGAACTTCTCCATGCGGGGCACGAGCTGCGCGTACGCATCAAAGATGCGATCCATCTCGCCGACGTAGCGCGTCCCGTACGACGACTGAAGCACGTCGGGGTCACGGAAGTACCGGTAGCGGCCACCGAGGCGAGTGTCGTAGTTGATGTAGCGCGTCGATTGCTCGAGGTACGACATCAGACGGCCCCACTCGAGGACCTTCGTCAGCAGGTTCGATGCCTGCTCGCACGCCAGGTGCACGCCACCAAGCTGGGCGACGCTGTCGTCGCCATACTCAAGGAAAACCTTGTCGTAGAGGTCCTCGGCTCGACGCAGCCCCACCGTCGCGTCGATGGATTCGTCGCCGCTGATGTCGAGGTCATCGACGAACTCTTCGAGGAACAGTTGCCGAAGACTCTTTGCCGAGCGCGAATAGCGGGCAAATAGGGCGCCCTTCACGACCTCGGGGAGGTTGACCAGCGCAAATACAGGCTGATCGAGATTGGTGAAGTACCGGCGCAGGACGTCGGCCTCGTGGGCCGAGAACTCTTCGGCGACGTAAGTCGTCACGGCGGGGAAGCCTAGGCGCCAGGACTCACAAGTCGGGGGACCGAGCGAAACTACTGTGACCGCTCGGACGCGACAGCGCCGCTTGGCTGACGTTCAGCCCAGCGGATGGCCGGCGGCAACGGCAATTCGATAGGGCTCGTCGAGCCAGAGATCGAGAAGCGTGAGGGCCATCGCCTTCGCCCCATCGATGACCGCCCGGTCGCCCATTGGACTGCGGGCATGGAGCGCGAACTCAGGCGTATGGATGGCCACACCAAGCGGAGCGGCTTGAACCAACGGATGGATCGCGGGCACCACGTGGCTGACGTTGCCCATGTCGGTGCTACCAGCTACCCCAAGGTCGGCCGTCGGTGTGATGGGGTGACGGCCGAAGCGCGCGGCGTGTTCGGCGTAGCGATCGAGCATCGCGTCGTTGTCGATCATGTTGTCGTAGGCCGGGTCGAGCCACGCGTGCTCGATCTCGCAACCCGTGGCAAGCGCTCCTGCGGTCAGACACGACAGAACCCGGCCCTTGAGCTCCTCAAGACGGCCGGTATCGCGTGCCCGTACGTACCAGTGCGCCTCGGTGTGATCGGGCACGATGTTGGGCTTGTCGCCGGCCTTGGTGAACACGCCATGGATGCGTTCGTCGGGCCGTATGTGTTGGCGCAACGCGGCAATGTTGTTGTAGCCGAGCACCATGGCGTCGAGCGCGTTCGCGCCACGCCACGGAGCCGCGGCCGCGTGCGCTGCGGCTCCGCGATAGTTGACCATCACCTGATGAATCGCAAGCGTTTGCATGGTGCGAAGTTCGGCGCCGGCGGGGTGCACCATCATCGACGCGTCGACGCCGGCGAACGCACCTCGATCGATCATGAAGACCTTGCCGCCGCCGCCCTCTTCGGCGGGGGTGCCGAAAATCGCGAGTCGGCCACCAAGCTCGTCGGCCCAGGGCGCGAGCGCGAGCCCCGCTCCGAGACCGGCCGCGGCGATGATGTTGTGACCACACGCATGACCAATACCGGGAAGCGCGTCGTATTCGCACACGACCGCGACCTGGGGACCTTCGCGGCCCACGCGCGCATCGAACGCGGTCGCCAGCTCATACGCGCCACGCGTGACCGCGAGCCCCGCACGTTCCAGCTCGTCAGCGAGAAACTTGTGCGCGAAATGCTCCTCGAAACCGAGCTCTGGCCGTGCGTGGATCTGGTGCGATACCTCGAGCAGAGCATCGGCGCGCTCGTCGATGTCGTCGAGGACCCGTTGACGAATCACATCGCGTTCCATCAGCCGAGGCTACCTGCTGAGCCGGGCTCGGTGCTTCTGGGTCGCCTCGCTCAGTGAGGCTCGGTGCTTCTGGGTCGCCTCGCCCAGCGAGGCTCAGAGCACGACGGCCAGCGTGTCTGGTTCGACCACCACATGGACGCTGCGGGCGCGGCCAACGAGCTCGCCATCGAGCCAGATCGGCATCGGTGCGTCGAACGTCAGGCGCAGGTCGCGGGCGCGCGTCATGGCGATAGCGGGATGCGGTACGTGGGTGCCGAGCGGCAGCCGGCTTCGGGCCTTGCATCGATCACCGAGCGACATGTTCGCGTCGAGCACATCGAACGAACCGTCGCCCGGATGCGCCCGCGGCGCCACGTTCCAGGTACCCAACCATGCAGCGTTCATCACCGCGACCACGCGCCCTCGCCACCATGAGCGTCGCGCCACGAGATGGGCCACGAACCAGTGCACGTCGGCATCGTCGAGGATCACCCGCCCGACATCGACCCGTAGCCGCACCGCGTCGGGCGACTGCAACCGGGCGCGATCACCTCGGCCGCCGAGCGTGGTGCACAAGTCTCCCCCGAGCAGTCCCACTGCCGGTGTGGGTGTGCCGGCGCGTTGGGCAGCCTCGACGACGGTACGCGCCTGCGCGTCGGCGTGGACCACGACCCCGTCCGCGGGGAGTGGGCCGATTTCGCCCCAGGCCTCGCCACGACGGATGCTCACGGTTGCGACGACTCGTTGCTGATCGGCGCATCACTCTCGGTATCGCCGTCAGCATCGTCCTTTGGCGCAACATCGACCTCGACCACGCTCGACGCCAACACGACACCGCGTTGAATCGCTTCAGCTGCGCTGCGTGCACACTCAGCCGTGGCAGGCACCGTGCTCGCGTCGCCAAGTTGGCGCAGCAGGTCGACGAGTTGGCGAATGTTGCGCACGAAATCGCCACCGGATACTTCTTCGTCGTCGAGCACGGTCTCGAGGGTGTTGCCGGCCGCCCATGCGTGGGCCAGCGCAAAGAACGTCGGGTCGATATGTCGTGTCGGTGCGATGCGCCGTGCCGCTTCGAGCGCGTTGAGTTCATCGACCAAGACCATCAACTGCTCGACCCGCTCGCGCACCAAAAACGAGGGGAACCACGGTGGCGCCGGCGGGTTCTGGCTGCGGTGTTCGTAGATGAAGCACGAGGCGAGACCGGCGAGCGATGCCGGGTCGAGTCCGTCGAAGATGCCGCGTGCGAGGGCTTCGGCAATGAGCAGATCGCATTCGTGAAAGATACGAACGAGCTGGGCACCGCGGGGTGTGAGCGTCCAATCGTCGACAAAGCGCCACGCGCGCAACAGTCCGAGCACCGCGTCGAATCGCTTGGCCAGCGATCCCGATTGCGCCTGAACTCGCTGATCGAGATCGGCAATCTCGCGCTCGGCTCGCTCGATCTGTTCGAGAAGCCGAAACGCCTTCGCGTGCGGCCCGCCGTCGAATGCCTTGCCCTGTTTCGGCTGACGCGGTTCCTTGGCGGCGATCTTGCGGGCGCGTAGACGGCGCAGCTCCTCGGCGACTTCGCGTTGGAACGTGCGGCTGTTCGGTGCAAAGGGTATGGGCAGAGTCACCGACGCGACCACGGCCGGCGCTTGGTCAAGGTCGGCGCCGCTCACCGTGATCAGGTTCGCGTCCTGGCCGATGAGGCGCACACGGACGGTGCCGGCGCGTCGGTACGCGACCGACAGCACAACGGCTCGTTCACCCGGCAGCGCGACGACGTCGCCGGGTTTGAGGCGACTCAACTCGGCATCCAAGCTCTTGCTCGGCGACGCGGTCTCTGCGTCGGCACGGGCCGCACTATGAGCATCACGCAAGGCCTCGAGGTTCTCGCGGCTCGTGCCCGAGGCCGCCAGTGCATCGACCATGTCGGCGAGTTCGGCTCGACGTCGCTGCAAACGCACCTCAATGCGGACGATCGCGCCATCGGTCTGAAACTGCGCGAAGGACAGGTTCAGCATGCGTTGCGCTTCGTGCTGGTGGTATCGGCGCACGAGGTTCGCCGTCATGTTGTACGTCGGTCGGAACGACGAGCGCAGCACGAACGAACGACTTGCCGCGAGATCGGCTACTTGCTGAAACGCGACGAACGGCGACCAAAGCACGATGGCGTGACCAACGGTGTCGATACCGCGGCGTCCGGCGCGGCCCGTGAGTTGGGTGTACTGGCCTGACGTGAGGAACTCGTGCGTGTCGCCGGTGAACTTGGTCAGCTTCTCGATGACCACAGTTCGCGCCGGCATGTTGATGCCCAGCGCGAGTGTCTCGGTCGCGAACACCACCTTGACGAGGCCCTCGGTAAACAGTTGCTCGACTGTTTCCTTGAACGGGGGAACCATGCCAGCGTGGTGTGCGGCGATGCCTTGTTCGAGACCGAGCAGCCACTGGTCGTAGCCGAGCACGTGGAGGTCGCTGTCGGAGAGCGCCGCGGTGCGGGTTTCGACGATGCGGCGGATCTGGTCGCGCTCGTCAGCGCTGGTGAGGCGAATGCCGGCATCGACACAAAGACGCATGGCGTCGTCACACGCGGCGCGACTGAAGATGAAGAAGATGGCCGGAAGGAAGCCCTCCTCGCCGAGACGTTCGACGACATCGATGCGCGACGGCGTAGAAAACGGTCGGCGTGGGCGCGGGCGACCGTTGCGTCGATGTGCCGTCTCGGGGTCGAATCGGTGTCCCTCCGGGTTCGCACGACCGTCGAGCAACGTCGGCAACAGATGTAACCGATCGGAGGTGCGGTCGGCCGAACAGTAGAGGTTCACGAGTTTCACCGGGCGCGTGTGTTCGACGACGACCGCGGTCGGACCCCGTACCGCGGTGATCCACTCGGCGAGCTCGTTGGCGTTGGAGACGGTTGCCGACAGGCACACGAGCCGCACGGGTCGCGGCAAGTGCACGATGACTTCCTCCCATACCGGGCCGCGGTACGCGTCTTCGAGATAGTGCACTTCGTCGAGAACCACGTAACGCAGATTGTCGAGTGCGGATGCGCGCGCGTAGATCATGTTCCGCAGTACTTCGGTGGTCATGACCACGAGGGGTGCATCGCCGTTGATGCTGTTGTCACCCGTGAGAAGCCCGACGCGTTCGGAACCGTGACGCACACAAAGGTCACGGTACTTCTGGTTCGACAACGCCTTGATCGGTGTCGTGTAGAACGCCCGTTGTCGATTCGCAAGCGCGTCGGCCAGGGCGTGCTCGGCGACGACCGTCTTGCCGCTGCCAGTGGGCGCGGCAACGAGCACCGAGTTGCCGGCGCGCAGCTCGTCTATGGCAGCGCGTTGGAAGGTATCGAGGGGGAAGCCGTAGTCGACGAGCGAGTCGTCGAAGCTCACGTCGCTGCGCCGAGGGCGGCGGCCGCTTTTCGCTTGCGCCGCTGTTGGAGGCGCCCGAAGATGATCGATATTTCGTAGAACAGGTACATAGGCACCGACAGCACCGTCAGGGTGATCGGATCACCGCTCGGTGTCACCACCGCGACGATGATCACGATGCCCACGAGCGAATGGCGCCAGTACTTGCGGAGGAACTGGGGCGTCACCACGCCCATGAGCTGCATGAAGCACAAGATGATCGGGAACTCGAAACCCAAACCGAAAGCGACGATCATCTTCACGATGAAGCTCAGATAGGGCTTGGGGCTATAGGCGACCGCCAGGCTGCTGCCGCCGATTTTGTTGAGGAAGTTCAGCGCGTTCGGCACGCTCCAGTAAGCCAGCCCGCCGCCGAGCGCGAAGAGCAGTACGCCCGAGAGTACGAAACCGCGTGCGTACTTTCGTTCGTTGCGGTAGAGGCCGGGCGCGATGAATCGCCACAGCTGCCACAACACCACGGGCATCGCCAGCGATAAACCGCCGTAGGTGGCGACCGTCATACGCACGCCGAACCCCTCGAGGGGATCGCGCAGGATGAGCTTGCAGTCGGTGCTCGAGTCGCCCGTAAGGCGTTGCGCGGCGGCGCGTGCGCTCGCGCTCAGCGAGTTGCAATACGGCCGCACCAGCACCCGAAAGATCGGGTGGTAAAAGACGAAACACACGATGGCGCCGAGCGCGACAGCAGCGACCGACTTGATGAGCCGGTTACGAAGTTCGGTGAGATGCTGGACGAGCGTCATGCGCCCGGAGGTAGGTTCGTCGGTCATCGAAACTCAGCGGTCGCCGCCGTGGGCGAGGTCGGTTGGCAATGGTGGAGCTTCCGGCGGCGTGACCACCTGGTCGACGACCTCGCTGATCGCCGGAGCTTCCGCGGGCGTTGGCGAATCGAGCGGAGCCGCAACGGCTTCGTCACCTGCGGCCACCGCTTCGACGGCCACCGCTTCGACGACCGAGGGTTCGCCGACAACGGCTGCGGACGGTGTCTTTTCGTCCGGTGCAGAGGCTGTCTTTTCGTCCGGTGCGGACATTGCGCTCTGGATCTCGTTCTGGAAAGCAGTACTCATCTTGCGGATCTCGCCGACGACCTTGCCGATCTGTCGCGCCACCTCGGGCATCTTCTCCGGACCGAGAAAGATCAGCGCAACGAGCAGGATGATGAGGATCTCACCCCCGCCGACGTTACCCATGATGCGAAGTGTACCGCCCGGTCGCGTCGGCTACGGACGCGCCGAACTCGCGACCGCGGTTGATTGCCTCGTTGACAGACACCGCCAGTGGGCTCAGTCGTTCTGCGGAATCGGCAAGCAAGCGTGCCTCATTGCGTAGCGCGCGTTGCCCGAGAGCGAGCACGTATGACGACACCAGCGTGGTCACCAGTGGCAGGGTCCACAGCCAATGCACGCCGGGACCGTATCGCGGTGCTGGCGACATGGCGACGCAGGCCCTCAGAACCGAGGCGTCGGGTGAGGTGGCCCGACAACAGTGTTGCGCCCGTCAGCGTCCGAGCAGGGTGTCCATCGCCGCGGCAAGCGATTCTTCGTCCTGCAAGATCGTATGGAAGTCGAGCAGGTCGTCATGGGTGATCGGATCGCCGAAGTGCGGTTCATGCAGCTCGGCCGGCCAGGTCCACGTATCGAGAGCCACCCCCGACGCGACGAGCAAGTCGATCGTTCTCGCCTCTGCGCCCTTGACAACCGCCATGCGGCAGATCGGGCAGCGGAACAGGTATTCGCCCCGATCGTCGTCGGAGCAGACACGAACGCGAACGTCGGCGGTGGTCAGCTCCACATCGCCACACGTGGGGCAGCTCGCACGAATCGTCGCCATTGGTCTCCGGTCCTTCGCTCGGGGGTCAGGTACCCGAAACCATCGGCTGTGCATGGGGAACCCTTGAGTGGGTCGAGCGGACCTTTCGATCAGGCCGTGCGCGACAATGGCGTCTCCCATGGCCTCCCGACTCCCCTCGTTGCTGCTACCCCCGATCGGCTTCGCGCATCGAGGGGCTCGAGCTCACGCCCGTGAGAACACGCTGGAGGCATTCGACCTCGCGCTGCGCCTTGGTGCGACAGGCATCGAGAGCGATGCGTGGTGCTCGCGCGATGGGCAGGTCGTGCTTGATCATGACGGCGTGGTCGGCCGGTGGCCTTGGCGCAAGCCGCTCGACGCGTTCGACCGCGCTGCGCTCCCACACCACATGACGACCCTCGAAGAGTTGTACGCAGCGATCGGCCCCGATGTGCCGTTGTCACTCGACGTCAAGGATGCGGCGACGTTCGAGTCGATCGTCGACATCGCCCACCGCCACGGCGCCCACGCACAGCTTTGGCTTTGTCACCCTGACCTGAGCCTGCTCACCAAATGGCGTGGCTTGGACACCACGGTGCGGCTCGTGCACTCCACCCGGGCGAAGAATTGTGACGGTGGCCTCGAGCGTCACATGTCCAAGTTGGCTGCGGCGTCGATCGATGCGGTGAACATGCCCCATCCCGACTGGACCGGTGGCAACGTGGCGCTCGCTCATCGCTTCGGCCGCTATGCGTTCGCGTGGGACGCGCAGCTCGAACGCATCATCGCGGCGCTCATCGACATGGGCATCGACGGCGTGTACTCGGACTGGTCCGACCGACTGGCGGATGCGTTCGGATCTCGAACCAAAGGTGCGGGCTCGAGCTGACTCGTGCGGCTACAAGAAGCCGATTTTGTTCAAGGGCCAGACCTTGACGAAGGCGCGGCCGACGATGAGGTCGTTGTCGATCGGGCCGAAGAACCGGCTGTCGTGACTGTGGCCACGGTTGTCGCCCATGACCCAGACGTGGCCACTTGGAATCGTGCACTTGGTGGTCTCGGTCGACGGGTTCGCACACCCCTGCACCCATGTGAGCGTCTGGCCGATATCGCCGTGATCTTTGATGTAGGTCTCGGTGAGCTTCTGCGGACCTTGCCCACGATCGATGTACAGGTCACTCCCCTGCTGCGAGATTGTCTCGCCGGGCAAGGCGATCACCCGCTTTATGAGGTCGTTGATTTTGCTCGCCTCGCCAGGTGGCTTTTCGAAGACCACGATGTCGCCTCGGTGCACGTCGTGCAGTTTGTAGCTGAGCTTGTTGACGAGCAGGCGATCCTTGATCTGCAGCGTCGGCTCCATGGACTCCGACGGGATGTAGAAGGCCTGAAACGCGACTGCGCGTATCAGAAAAGCAACGAGCAGCGCGCCGAGAATGACCGCACCCCACTCGATGAAGCTCCGCGCACGCTTGTCGAGTCGGGGCTTCGCCGCATCTTCCGCCTCGCCTTCGCCGGTTGGCTCGACGTCGGCGAGCGCGACACCGCCGGTTGACTGCGAGGCTTCCCGCATTGGTGCTGAGCTGCGTTCACTGCCGGCGGTGGAAGGAAACGGATCTCCACCGTCGCGGCCCTGCGCGGGGCGCGGCCGTGGGTTCGGCTCAACCGACTTGGCGGCATCGTCGAGTGCATGCATTTCGATGCGTCGTGGCGCTGGCGCGGACACGGGCGCGACGCCGGGATCCATGTCGGAAGTCGACGCCGTGACCCCGACCTGCTCCGTCGCGTCGCGCTCCAATGGAGCGATCTGTGGAGCAGATGACGGAGGAGTGACTGGGGAACTGCCTGCGACTCGGGTCTCCTCGGCGCGTTGGCGCGCTCGTTCGAGAATGTCTTCGACCCATCGTGGATCGGACGGGTCGATGGAGTCGCGAGCTGGGTCGTTGGGTGCGGTCACGCCTGGGGGCCTTTGCGGGGATCGGGGACCGCTGGTTCGGGCGGACTCGAGGCCTGGTACCGGCTGAGGATACGCCGGGC
>JAYUFA010000449.1:0-10358 GCA_043738925.1 Actinomycetota bacterium | reverse complement strand
GCCGCCGGTGAGTATGGCCATGTCCTGCAGCATCGCCTTGCGACGCTCGCCGAAGCCGGGAGCCTTGACGGCGGCCGACTTGAACGTGCCCCGGATCTTGTTGACGACCAGGGTGGCCAGGGCCTCGCCCTCGATGTCCTCAGCGATGATCGCCAGCGGACGGCCCGACTGCATGACCTTTTCGAGTACCGGCACGAGATCACGTCCGGCCGTGATCTTCGATGACACGAAGATGATGTACGGGTTGTCGAGCACGGCTTCCATGCGCTCGGTGTCGGTGACCATGTAGGGCGAGATGTAGCCCTTGTCGAAGCGCATGCCCTCGACGAGGTCCATCTCCATACCGAAGGTGTTGGATTCCTCGACGGTGATGACGCCATCTTTGCCGACCTTGTCGATGGCCTCATCACGGTCGAAGAGTCGCAGACCTTCGGTATGGAGATGGATCTCGTCGAGGGCATGCGCTTCGACAAGGGCTACATCTCGCCGTACTTCGTCACCGACACCGACCGCATGGAGTCGGTGCTCGAGAACCCGTACGTCTTGTTCGTCGGTTCCAAGATCTCGGCTGTGCGCGACCTCGTGCCGGCGCTCGAAAAGGTCATGCAGGCCGGCAAGTCCCTGGTGATCATTGCCGAAGATGTCGAGGGCGAAGCCCTTGCCACGCTCGTGGTGAACAAGATCCGGGGCACCTTCTCGTCGGTTGCTGTCAAGGCCCCCGGCTTTGGTGATCGCCGCAAGGCAATGTTGCAGGACATGGCCATCCTCACCGGTGGTCAGGTCATCAGCGAAGAGGTTGGCCTCAAGGTCGAGAACACCACCCTCGACATGCTCGGTCGGGCTCGCAAGATCGTCGTGTCCAAGGACGAGACCACCATCGTCGAAGGCGCCGGCGATCAGGCCGAGATTGACGGCCGGATCAAGCAGATCAAGGCCGAGATCGAAAACACCGATTCCGATTACGACCGTGAGAAGCTGCAAGAGCGCCTCGCCAAGTTGTCCGGCGGCGTCGCGGTGCTCAAGGTCGGCGCGGCCACCGAGGTCGAGCTGAAGGAAAAGAAGCACCGCATCGAAGACGCGGTCAGCACGACGAAGGCCGCCATCGAAGAGGGTGTGGTCGCCGGTGGCGGCGTCACGCTGCTCCGTGCGCAAAAAGCTGTGCTCGCGGTTGCTGCCGCTCTCACCGATGCCGATCAGGCCACTGGTGCTCGGCTCGTGGCCAAGGCCCTCGAGGCCCCCATCACCCAGATCGCGGTCAACGCGGGCATGGAAGGTGGCGTCGTTGTCGAGAAGGTACGCAACCTCGAAGGCTCGAACGGCTTGAACGCCGCCACGGGCGAGTACGTCGACCTGGTTGCGGCTGGCATCATCGATGCGGCCAAGGTGACCCGCTCAGCGCTGCAGAACGCGGCGTCGATCGCGGCGCTGTTCCTCACCACTGAGGCAGTCATCGCCGACAAGCCCGAGAAGTCGGGTGGCGGCGGCGGCATGCCCGACATGGACTACTGATCATCGTCTGACGATCTGTTCGCGAAAGAGGGCTCGACCACTTGGTCGAGCCCTCTTCGTGTTTTGGTCGCGATCGGTAGCCTGGGTGTATGCGATCAGGACGCACCCGTCAGGTGCTGACCGCCCGATGGTCGGTGGGCGTCGTCACGCGTGCGCCTGACGAGCTGATCGTCGAGGAGCCACTGGCCATTCATCTCGACGGTGCGTTGGTGGCCACGACGATGCGCACACCGGGTCACGACTTCGAGCTGGCGGTTGGTTTCTGTCACGCCGAGGGTCTGCTGTTGGACGCACCGGTGCACACGGTGCGTTACTGCGCGACGGGTTCTGCCACAGACACCGAGTTCAATGTGGTCACCGTCGACACGGGCGGAGCGGCCCCGACACCGCGACCTCGCCTCGGTTCGGTGGGTTCGTCGTGCGGCTTGTGCGGCAGCGTGGCCATCGATGAGCTGTGTGCGCGTCTCTCACCGGTCGATGCCTCGCCGTTCCCGCTTGGGGTGCTCGCCGAGGCCCCGCGGCTCGTGGCCGACGCCCAGGAACTCTTTCAACGCACCGGAGCGGTGCACGCGGCGGCCGCTATCGCGCGCGACGGCTCGGTGGTCCACGTCCGAGAGGACATCGGGCGCCACAACGCGGTCGACAAGATCGTCGGCCGACTTCTACTCGACGCGGCGCTGCCAGCCACCGATCTCGCGCTCTTCGTCAGTGGTCGAGCCTCGTTCGAGATGGTGCAAAAGGCGTGGGCCGCGGGCTTCTCGGCGGTGGTTGCTGTGTCGGCCCCCTCCGCACTTGCGGTCGACACCGCGCGGGCTGCGAACATCACCCTCGCCGGGTTCGCACGCGAGGGCCGTATGAACGTCTATGTCGCGATGGCAGACTGACGCCATGACCGATCAAGTGACTCCATCGATCGGGCTGGCGGTCGTGCACCTGTTCTGTACCCGCGGGCCCCTCACCGACAACGAGGAGGTCGTGACCGCGGTGAAAGCCGCCGAAGCGGCCGGTGTGCAAGTGGTGACGGTCGCGGTGTTCGGTCACAAGGCCGAGCTGGCGTTCATGTTGATCGGTGCCGACATGTGGGTCTTGCGCGACACGCAAACGGCGCTCACCCGCGCCGGGCTCGAGGTGGTCGACTCGTACGTGTCGTTGACCGAGCTGTCGGAATACTCACAGAGCGTGCCCGATGAAGCGAAGCAGGCCCGCTTGTACCCGAAGCTTCCGCCAGAGGGAAAGCCCGCGTGGTGCTTCTACCCGATGTCGAAAAGGCGCGAAGCGCACGTGAATTGGTTCACGTTACCGTTCGACGATCGCCGTGAGCTGATGCACGAACACGGCACTTCGGGGCGCAAGTTCGCCGGCCGCATCGTGCAGCTCATCACCGGATCGACCGGCCTCGACGACTACGAGTGGGGCGTCACCTTGTTCGGCGTGCATCCCGACGACCTCAAAGATGTCGTGTACACGATGCGCTTCGATCGTGCGTCGGCTGACTACGCGGTGTTCGGCGCGTTCTACACGGGTCTCGTCACCTCGGTCGAAGACCTCATGGCTCGCACCTGACGTGGCCGACGTCGAACGTGTGCGTGAGCAGCTGCGCAAGCTCGACCGTGTGATCGTCGCGTTCAGCGGCGGAGCCGACTCGGCCCTGCTGGCGTGGCTTGCGCATGACACGTTGGGCTCCGGGCGATCGCACGCCGTCACCGCGGTGTCGCCATCGCTGGCCGGTTTCGAAGCTGACGACTGCGCGGCTCTCGCAGCCGATTGGCGGCTTCGCTGGTCAACCGTCGACACCGAAGAGATGGCCAGCGCGGCTTATCGCAGTAACGATGCCGACCGGTGCTTCCATTGCAAAGACGCGTTGATGGATGCGCTCGTGCCCGTCGCAGAAACCGAAGGTGCGGTGATCGTGTTGGGCGTCAACGTCGACGACCTTGGTGATCACCGCCCCGGTCAGCGTGCGGCCGCCGAGCGCGGCGCGGTCTTTCCGTTCGTCGATGCCGGGTTCACGAAGGCTGATGTCCGCGCGGCGTCGCAAGCGTTCGGCCTACGCACCTGGGACAAGCCGGCGGCCGCATGCCTCGCGTCGCGAGTGCCCTACGGGTCGCCGGTGAGTGTCGAGGTCTTGGCATCAGTCGAGCGTGCCGAGCAAGGGCTTCGGGCGTTGGGTTTTCGGGCGTTGCGAGTGCGGCACTACCGCGACACCGCTCGCATCGAAGTGCCCGTCGACGAACTCGAGGCTGTCATCGAACGGCGTACATCGGTTGTCGTCGCGGTGAAGGCGGCGGGGTATCGCTACGTGACCCTCGATCTGGAAGGCTTGCGGTCGGGCAATCTCAACGATGCCCTCCGCATCCGATCGTCGTGAGCGTCGCCGATGACGAGGCGACATTGCACGTGTACGCCGTCTTGTTGGTCGACGCGATCGATGACGCGTTGCCGCGCTGGGTGCGGCGCTGCGTGGCGCGCTATGTCGCTGTCGAAGGGACTCTCGAAGCCGACGTGCTGAACGCCGCGCAGCGAACACGCGAGTACGTGGTGCCGGCTTTGCGATCGTTGTTGTCGAGTGATGTCAACGCACAGCGCGCCAACCCGCTGGCACTGGTGCGTGACGCCGTACGGTTTCCGACCGACGTGCTGATGCGCGTCGGTATCGCGCCTGCGGTGCGCGATGCGTTCGCCTCTCGCAACTTTCCCTACGACGTGTACGACCTGAGCCCAATGTCGTTCGGTGATATCGATCCCGCGGTGCAGGAACCGGGCCTCTTGTGGGGCGCGGCGAAGGCTCACGTGTTCCTCCAACGACGCCGGGACACGGTGTAGGTCGTGCGCGTCCTATCGGTGTGCGTCGACCTGATGGACCGTTCCCGGATCGTTGCCGGGCACCCCGATGTTGAGTTCGTTCGCACCGTTGTTGTCGCGATCCAACGCGTCGGCCTGGGCGATGTCGACCTGGTCCTGGTCGACTTGTCGCTCTCAAGCGACATTGCGCAACTGCGGGCGCTCGTTGCAACCGGTGTACGCATCGTGGCTTACGGACCGCACGTCGATGATTCGTTGCTCGCGACCGCGCGTGACGCCGGGTGTCACGAGGTACTGCCTCGCTCACGGTTCTTCCACCACGTTGCTTCTCTGAACGGTAAGGACTGACAATCAGGTGGCGAAATCGTTCAATGAACGCGGCGTTGTCCACGACCGCGACCGTGGGGCTATTCCTCGAAGCGTTGCCAGCCGGCGTCGGTGATGGGGCGCGGCTCGAAGAAGAGGCAGTTGTCGGGGCAGGCGAACGGTGCATCCTCGGCCATGGCGACTCGGCAACGCTGGATGACCTCGCCATGCACGGTGGTGCGGGTGGAGTAGTGGCGGCAGTCGCGGCGTACGGCCATGGGCGCAGTCTGGCACCCGCGCATAGCCGAGGTTGGGTCGGGCCGCGTATAGCCTCCATCGGTCCGGCTATTCGAATGGACCGGGCACGCTGACCTGTCAGGGCGGGGCCTGATCCCCTGACGCCCTCGGCGGTACCGATGCCCTCAACGCTGCAACGAGACGACTTGCTGGCGAACGCGTCGTTGCACGGCTCGGCGTGGTGCCGCCGCTACAGCGAACGGGTTGATGCGTGGATCGCCGAACTGTGGGCCGAGGTGGCATCGGGCGAACGCGATGTCGCACTCGTCGCGACCGGTGGCTACGGCCGCGCCGAGTTGTGTCCGCAAAGCGATCTCGACTTGCTCCTGCTGACCACTGACGGTGCTACCGGCGAGGCGTTGGCCGCGAGGCTCTGGTATCCGATGTGGGATCAAGGCCTGAAGCTCGGTCATTCCGTGCGCACCATTGCACAGGCGCTCGAACTCGCACGCGATGACCTCGACACGGCGACGGCGTTGTTGACGCCCCGCCATCTTTGCGGTGATCGCGCACTCACCGACACGTTGCAGGAGCGCTGCCTGGCGCAGTGGCAAGCGAGCACGAAGCGCGTGATCGATGAGTTGGCCGAGCGGGTCGAGGAACGCCACGAGAAGCTCGGCGAGGTCGCGTTCTTGTTGGAGCCCGATCTGAAAGAAGCCCGCGGCGGTATGCGTGATGTGCACGCATTGAGCTGGCTCGACCTCGCGCAGCCGGTGCTGTCGGACCCTGACGAGGCAGCGTTGCGCGCTGCGTACGAGGTCTTGCTGTCGGCGCGCGTCGAACTGCATCGTCGGTCGGGCCGCCGAGGTGATGTGTTGCTGCTTCAGGAACAGGATGCTGTGGCAGAGGCGCTCGGTGCCGCGGATGCTGACGCGCTGATGAAGGACGTGGTGACCGCGGCGCGCTCCATCGCGTGGACCAGCGACTTCACCTGGCATCGCGTGCAGGCCACGCGACGCCGGCGCAACATCCGAGAGCGGCCGCGCGAAGTATCGCCGGGGGTGATTCTCGAAGAGCGCACCGTGCGGCTGAGTCCTGCCTGCAACGTGCATGGCGATCCCGCGATTGCGTTGCGCGTTGCGTTGGCGGCCGCAGCACATCGCGCGTTCATCGATCGTGCGACCCTCGAACGACTTGCGCTCGACATGCCGGCGATGCCCTCGCCCTGGCCAGACGAAGCACGGTGGTTGCTCACCGACCTGTTGATGGTTGGCCATCCCGCGATCGCCGTGCTCGAAGCGCTCGACCAGCTGGGTCTGGTGCACCGCATGATCCCCGAGTGGGAACCGTGCCGCAGTCGTCCGCAGCGCAACGCGTACCACCGCTTTACGGTTGATCGTCATCTGTTCGAGGCGGCAGCCGAAGCGGCCAAGCTCGTCGATCGTGTCGATCGTCCCGACCTACTCGTGTTGGGGGCGATGTTTCACGACATCGGCAAGGGCTACGCGGGCGACCACGTGGATGTGGGTATCCAGATCGTCGACCGCATCGCATCGCGCATGGGCTTCGCGGATGACGAGGTGGCGGTGCTGGTGAGCATGGTGCGTCATCACCTGCTGCTGCCCGACGTCGCGACGCGGCGCGACATCGACGACGACGGTACGTTGCGCTCGGTGGCCACGCAGGTCGGCTCGGTCGAGACGCTCGAGTTGCTGCACGCGTTGACCGAGGCCGACTCCATCGCCACTGGCCCTGCGGCATGGGGTCAGTGGAAAGCCGGTCTGGTCGCGCGTCTTGTGCGGCGCACCACGCACGTGTTGCGCGGCGGCGATGCAAGCGAACTCCTCGAGGCACCGTTTCCCACCGAGGAGCACCGGCGGTTGCTCGCGCAGCGCCGCCTCCTCGTTCAGGGTGACGTAGGCACGCTCACCGTGGTTGCCCCCGATCGACCTGGTCTGTTCTCGCGCGTTGCCGGGGTGCTGTCACTCAATGGTGTCGATGTGCTCGACGCCTCGGCACATAGTGAGACCGGCATGGCGCTCGAGGTGTTCCGCGTGAAGAGTGTGTTCGGTGACGAACCGAATTGGGAGCGGGTCAAAGCTGACGTCGAACGCGCGCTTGCCGGTCAACTCGCATTGCGGGCGCGTCTCGCAGAACGCGCCCGCACCTATCCCGCGCCGCGCGCTACGACCGCGCGGCCGAGGCCGTCACGTGTGGTGGTCGACAATCACACGTCGGACGTTGCGACCGTTGTCGAGATCGAGACGCCCGACGGCATTGGTGTGCTGTACCGCATCACGCAGGCGTTGCTCGAATGTGATCTCGACATCGTGAGCGCCAAGGTGCAGACACTCGGCTCGGACGCGATCGACGCGTTCTACGTACGTGACAGCACCGGCGCGAAGGTCATCGAGCAGACTTACCTCGCTGAGATCGAGCGCGCCGTACTTCATGCCCTGGCGCGCGAGCTGTAGGGGTAACCTCCGCGAATGTATTCCGACCGTGATTTGCTGCGCTGGAGTGAGGCACTGTCGGGTATCGCACGCACCGGGCTCGGGTTCACCGAGAACCTGTACGAGCGCGAACGCTTCGAGGAAGTGCTCGCCGTGGCGGGTGAGATTCGCGCCATGGTGGGTACACCGGGTACGCCTGACTCCATCGTCGACGAGTGGATGAAGCACGTCGGTCAAGGCATTGCCGGCTATCAAACACCGAAGGCAGCGGTGGGCGCAATCGTGCACAACGAGGCGGGCCAGTTGCTGCTCGTGCAGCGCCGCGACGCCGGTGTGTGGCTGTATCCCACCGGCTGGGCCGATGTCGGCTATTCGGCGTCGGAAGTAGCCGTCAAAGAGGTGCGTGAGGAGACCGGCATCGAATGTGAGGTCGTGCGCCTTGTCGCGGTGCTTGACGGTTTGCGGCAGGGTTTCACGCGCATCCCGCTGTACTCACTCGTCTTCTTGTGTCGCGCGACTGGTGGATCGATCGTGCCGCATCCCCTCGAGTGTCTCGACGCCGGGTTCTTCGCCGAAGCCGCATTGCCCACGCCCCTCGCCGGGGGTGCGGGGTGGACCGAGCTGGCGTTTGCGGCAATCCGAGGTGACCTCGACGATGTGGTGTTCGATGAGCCTCGCGATCCGCTCTGGCTCGGCACCGCCGATCACGAAGGGACCCACCAGTGAGCACCACCGACTTCGGCGTCACCCGCGACGGCACGGTGCAGCTCCGACGGCGCTGGCGCGCCGAGCAGCCGTGGGCGGCCATGCTGTTGTTGCACGGCATCGCTGAGCACTCGGGTCGCTACGAGCGTGTCGGCGAGCAGCTGGCAGCGGCGGGCATCGAGGTCATCGCGATTGACCACCGTGGGTTCGGGCTCTCCGGTGGGCGTCGGGCCTACCTGGGGTCGTTTCGTGAGTTTGTCGACGACGTCGAGGATCAACTCGTGCAGGTGCGATCGCTCGCGTTGCCGACCGTGTTGTGTGGCCATTCGATGGGCGGCCTGATCGGCCTCAGCTACGTACTCGAAATGCGTCCGGCCCCCGATGCGCTTGCGCTCAGCGGGCCTGCGCTCGGTGCCAACGTGCCCGCGCCGTTGCGGGCGTTGTTGCCGGTACTGGCGCGCCATGCACCGAGGTTGCGCGTACCGACGCCGGTGAAACCCGAGCAGCTGGCCACCGATCCCAAGGTGGCTGAGGCGTACTTCGCCGACCCGCTGGTGGTCACGCGCACGACGCCCGCTCTCGGTAACGCCATGCTGACCCAGATCGATTGGGCCAACGCACACCTGCCGGCGCTCGTCGTGCCGACCTTCGTGCAACACGGCGGGGTCGACACACTCGTACCGACCGCAAGTACAGAACCGTTGGCATCGTTGCCGGGGGTTCGGCGCGTCGTCTACCCGGGCCTCGGTCACGAGATCTACAACGAACCCTCGGGCGCCGCGGTCGTTCAGGATCTCATCGACTGGCTGCGTACCACGCTGCGGAACTGATCGATTGCATCAGTCAGTCGCGTTGGTTGCGTAGGAACCGTTCGACTTCTTCGACCAATACGTCGGCGTCGAGTTCGTCGTCCTCGTCCTCGTCGTCGTCCTCGAAGTCGTCGTCACCGCTGTCGAAACGGGCTTCGAGCTGAGCGACGTAGGCCGCCGTTTCCTCGTCCTCGTCGACGAGTCGGGTCACTTGGCGCTCGTACGCCGCGGAGGCGATCTCGAGGTCGGTGCTCGGTATCGCGGTGCCGAGGAACTCGCTCACTCGATGCACGAGTGCCAGTGCGGCCTTGGGCGACGTGGCACCCGGGACATAACTCGGCACACCGGCCCACAGCGAGGCTGACGGTATACCGGCCTCGATGCAGGAGTTGTGCAACACGCCGACGATGCCGGTGGGGCCTTCGTAGCGCGAAGGTTCAAGACCGAGCTGCAGGGCAAGGTGTTCGTCGTAGCTGGTGCCGAAGACGCGGCTCGGCCTGGTGTGTGCGACCTCGGCCAAGAGAGCCCCGAGCGTGAGTACGAGATGCGCGTTGGTGACTCGGGCAAGGTCGACGATCTCGTTGCAGAACGCACGCCATCGCAGTTGTGGTTCGATGCCGAGCACGGTGATCACCTCGACGTCGCCGTTGTCGTCGTTGGCGCACACTTCGATGCTCGGCCAACGAATAAGGCGCCCGTGCTCTTCGTCGATCTCGACCATCGGCCGCGTCGACGTGAAATCGAAGAACACCTCAGGATCGACCGTGGCGAACGGTGTGGCGCCGAGGCGGTCACGCAGATGGCGCACCGCGGTCGACGCCGCGTCGCCGGCGTCGTTCCAGCCCTCAAAGGCGGCGACGATGATGGGACGTCGCAGCTGAGGGGTACGAGACCAGGCGAGGTGTCGAGCGTCTGCTGGCTCGGCATGCTGAGGCACCCGGAGAACGGTATCGGCTGTTCCCAGGCTTGCGACCCGGCTGGGTTCTGCGTGCGGGTGCAGGTCATATGCTGGGCGGTGCATGGTCACGATCGAAGAAGTCAAAGAGGTCAACGCGGAGCTGGTGCGGGCGTTCGAGCGCCTGGTTCCCCAGTTGTCATCGTCAAACCCGGCACCAACCGAGAAGGAGCTCGTCGCGATTGTCACCTCGCGCTCGACCGTGCTGTTCATCGCCCGCGATGAGGGCGAGATCATCGGCAGCTTGTCGCTCGTGCTGTTTCGTATCCCCACCGGCTTGCGGGCGTGGATCGAAGATGTCGTGGTCGACGCCGCCGGCCGCGGCAAAGGCGTTGGCGAGTTGTTGAGCCGCGCCGCGATCGACCGTGCCGAAAAGGCAGGAGCCAAGACCGTCGATCTTACGTCGCGTCCTTCGCGCGAAGCGGCGAACCGCCTGTACCAACGGTTGGGCTTCGCGCTGCGCGACAGCAACGTCTATCGCTATTCGCTCGACTGAGCCGGCCGAAGATGTGTTGTCGGGGCGCCTCGCCGGGCGGCTCAGTGCACCACGATGCTGCCGGGCCCTGCGGGTACGAATGCGCC
>JAYUFA010000448.1:0-10363 GCA_043738925.1 Actinomycetota bacterium | reverse complement strand
GCAAGGGCCGTGGAATTTTTGCGGCCCGTCAGTTGGTCGCGCGCGACGAGCGCATTGTCTGTGCGAGGGCCACGATCGTGGCGATGATGAGGAGGCCGGCCGAGATGATGAAGGTGATCCAGATGCCTTGGCCTATGGTCGCTAGAACAGCGCTGCGCTTCCCGAGTGGCGCATTGTCTCCGAGCGGAGCAGCGACTATGAAAAGCGCGGCGACAATGAGGGCGAACCTGCCTAGGTGTTTGCGACGAATGACCATTTCCTCTTCCTTTCCGAGCGGCGCACCAATTTGCGCCGTGTTGAAATGTCGCACGAGCCGCGGTTTGGTGTCGTCATCTCGGGGTGGGATTGTGGGCCAGCCCGGTCCTTCTGAGGTCGGACCTGTGTCGTAGCTGAGGTGGATGTGCTCGCGGACGGGCAGCGGTAATGTTCGATGGTGATCACGACACACGGCCTTCGGTCGCGGCTTCGCTTTACTGCGGCGGCTGTCGATGGGGCCGTGGCCGCGGTGTTGGTCATCGGCGTCGTCGTGACGGGGGTATCGGGGAAGGGCGTCGGTGTGTTCGCCGTCCTGGCTGGTTGCGTCGTTTCCGCGACTGTTGCGGTGCGTCGACGCAATCCGCTGCTCGCGATTTTGGTCATCGCGGTCGGTAGCACGGTCGCTGAGCACGTGACTGGTGCTCATCTTGCCGTCGCACCCGTCGCGTTCGTGCTGTGCTACTACTCGCTAGGGCGCTTCAGCGCGGAGCGGGGTTGGCGGGGCGTCGACGCGGTGATGTTGGTGCTGCCGCTCCCTGCGATTGCGTTGGGCCCCGATACTTCGTCGCCCGGCAACCCACTGATCGTCGACGTGTTGTCGGTGTGGGCCTTCACGCTGGTGATGCCGTTCGTGTCGGGGCGCGTGGTGGGTCGTCGTGCCGAGCTCGGCCGAGCTTTGCGTGCGAACGCCGAGCGCCTCGAGGATGAACAAGGTCGGCGTGAACGGCGAGCCGCGACAGACGAACGGACGCGAATCGCGCGGGAGTTGCACGACGTCATCGCGCACAGCGTGAGCGTGATGGTCATCCAGACCAGCGCAGCGCGTCGAGTCGCCGACCATGATCGCGAGGCTGCGATCGACGCGATGCGCGCCGTCGAGCGCTGTGGCCGCGACGCGATCCTCGATGTGCGGCGGATGATCGGTGTGCTGCGTCGCGACGAAGTCGATCTGACCGGTGACGTCGCACCCGGATTGGGTTCGTTGGACAGGCTCGCGGACCGTGCGTCCGCTTCGGGCATGCCGGTCCATGTCCGTTTCGAAGGTGAGCCGCGCCCGCTACCACCTGCGCTCGATCTCGTAATCTATCGAGTGGTGCAGGAAGCGTTGACGAACGCAATGAAGCACGCCGGTCCGGCCCGCGCTCGCGTCGTGGTCACGTTCGCGTCGGATGCTTTGGAGCTCGACATAGTCGACAACGGCGCGGGCAAGGCGCACGAACCGGTGGAGTCTGGTGGTCAAGGGCTGATCGGAATGCAGGAACGAGTCGCGCTCTATGGCGGCCAGCTACAAGCGGGACTCTGTAGCGATGGTGGATTCCGCGTTCACGCGCGCATTCCGATGCACGATGTGATGCCGGTATGAATGCGTTGCGTCGACAGCGATGGTTCGACCGGCTGGTTGGGGTCGGCTTTCTGACGGCGTGCGAGGTGGAAGTCATCGTCCGCCAAGTCGGCGGGCACACTCGCAGCTACCTTCTGCCCGTCGGCGTGCTCGCCGCGGCGGTGACGACGGTCCCATTGTGGTGGCGTCGCCGCGCTCCGTTGGCCACAACGTGCGCGGAAATGGCGGGGCTGGTGCTGCTGTTCCTCGTCGTTGATCAGGATGCGGCGATCCTCAACACCGCGCAACTGATCTTGTTCTTCTCGCCGTATTCTGTCGCCGCTCACTCGTCGCGGCGACGGGCATTCACCGGTCTCGCCGTGTGTCTCGGCGCCGTCGGCACGTGCAACTTGATCGCCGGTGGTGACGCGACCTCATGGTTGTTCAGCATGGGCGCGTGTGCGGCATCGTGGGGACTCGGACGGTTCATACACACACAGCGGGCTCTGGCGGTCGAACTAAAACGCACATCTGACCAGATCACGGTCGAGACAGAAAGTCGCGAACGGCTGGCGGTCGCCGAGCAGCGCACACAAATCGCGCGTGAACTCCAGACACTGGTCGCTGACAACGTCAGCGCGATGATTGTCCAGGCTCAGGCAGCTCAACGTCTGCTCGAAACCGATAGTGGCGTCGCCGATAAGGCGATGGCATCGATCGAGGAAACAGGCCGGGCGGCGCTGAGTGAGATGCGGCTGATTCTCGGTGTCCTTCGCCGCTCTGATCAGCCGGTCGAACTCGCGCCCCAGCCCGGAATCGGTCAGATTCCTGCGCTCGTTGATAGGGCGCGGACCAAGCAGCGACAGGTCGCGTTGCGCGTCGAGGGAGAACCTGGACCGTTACCGGCCAGCGTCGATCTCGGGGTATACCGAATCCTCGAGGACGCGATCGCGATCGAGGAGCGCGCCGCGCTTGAAATCACGCTGCAATTCGGCGATGAACGCGTGAGTGTTCTTGTGACCTCAGCCGGTTGCGCGCTTGGATGGCCGACGGTAGGAATGCGAGAACGCGTTGCGCTCTGCGAAGGCGAACTCGAAGTCGTCACCAAGGCGGCTGGCGAGACTCTCATCGTTCAGTTGCCGCGGGTCTTGCGGGGTGTGTTGGCATGAGCATTCGTGTCGTGATCGCCGACGATCATCAGTTGGTCCGGACCGGCTTCCGCATGATCCTGCAGGCCGAACCCGACATCGAGGTCGTGGGCGAGGCAGCGAACGGCCACGAAGCGATCAACGCCGCCCGCGAGTCGCTCCCCGACGTCGTGCTGATGGATATACGAATGCCCGAACTCGACGGGATTGAGGCGACCAGAAGGCTCGTCGCGGGTTCCCCTCGTATTCGCACGCGGGTGTTGATCCTGACCACGTTCGATCTCGACGCATACGTCTTTGACGCGTTGCGCGCGGGGGCCAGCGGCTTCTTGCTCAAAGACGCTCCTGCAGCGCAGCTCGCGTCGGCGGTTCGTATGATCGCCGCCGGTGATGCGCTCCTCGCGCCGTCGATTACGCGGAGGCTGATCAACGAGTTCACCGAACCGGGACCAGCGCCCCCGCCGGGCATCGATGAGCTGACAGCACGCGAACTCGACGTGTTCCGCCTCGTCGCGAAAGGCCTCTCCAACGCCGAGATCGCTACCGAACTCTTTATTGGCGAGTCGACCGTCAAGACGCACGTGACACGCGTGTTTACGAAGCTCGGCCTGCGCGACCGAGTCCAAGCCGTCGTCCTCGCGTACGAGACCGGATTCGCTGGCGCAAACCGCCGACACGACCACCACTTTCAATAGTTCGGAGCGATTCGCGCGTTCTGCGCTGAGATCCAACGCTGTAAGCGCGTTGGCGCGAGCGAACGGCGCCGAAGTCTGAACCGATCGACGGGATGCACTACTAACCCGCGCACGCCTCCGGGCACCGCCACAAGGTTCACGCCGGTGCGGAGCGGCGCGTTCGGGTTCGTTCACGCAGACATAAGCATACGCGTACGTCTATGCTCTGTCGGGCGGCGAGTGCAGGGTGGAGGTGAGGGTCGTGGAGGAATCTGGGCCGGATGGTCGGGTTACGGCGAGGTCAAGGCGCCCACCGCGTGCGACCGGCCGGGCCCAGGTGCTGAGTCGGGAGGAGATCCTCGCCGCGGCGATCGCGATTGCAGACCGCGGCGGGCTCGAGCGTCTCTCGATGCGTCATCTGGCGGACGAGCTGCATGTGAGTGCGATGTCGTTGTACGCGCACGTGGCGGATAAGGACGAGATCCTCGATTCGATCATCGAACGTCGTCTACGTGAGAGCGGGCTCCCCGAGCGGAGCAGCGACTGGTTGGGGTGGACGGCCGAGGTCGCCGACCGGTTGCGGAAGTTGTTGGTCGACAACCCGGCCCTGCTCGATCGGTACTGCCGGCGCCCTGTCGGGGTGCCCGCGGCACTCGATCGCATGGAAGCATCCATCGCGGTCCTGCGACGGACCGGCTTCTCCGGACCGGACGCGATCAACACCTTCGCAGCAGTGCACACCTACACGATCGGTTTCGCGGCGCTCGAGTCCTCACGTCGGGGGACTGCTCTTCAGGAGTCCTCGGACCGTTCGTCCCGTACCCGAGCGACGCCGCTCCAGGAGAGGAGCGCCGGCTATTGGCCTGCCTACTTCGCGACACTCGACCCGCGACGGTTCCCTCATCTCGTCGAGCTGTGCCCCGACCTCGCCTCGTTCACCAGTGCTGCACAGTTCAAGGTCGGGATCGAAACGTTGTTGGCCGGCCTCTGTGCGCGTTTCGTCGCACTGACCGTCCCCGCCGCAGTTCGGTCGGACGACCGGTGAAGCCGTTCGGTCGATCTGTCGCGGCGAGTCGGCTCGCGCAAAGCGAGTTGGGCCGAAGGCTTCATCTGGTACTCGTCCTCTCGGCGGCGGTGGGCGTCGTGACCGGTGTTGCTGTCGCGGGTTTCGAGCATGTCGTTCGTAGCGTGGCCTTCGACGCCGTGCTCGAGCTGCCGATCTGGTGGGCTTCGGTCCTACCATTCGCCGGGTTGATCCTGGCCGCGATCGTGATCCGCCATTTCGGCGACGGGGACGGGGCCACCACCGACGCCTATGTCCGCTCCTACCACGAGCGGGGCGGCGAACTCCGGCTACGCCGGTTACCCGCACGAGTTGTTGCGTGCGCAGCCACGCTCGGAACAGGTGGTGCGCTCGGCTACGAAGGACCAGCCATCCTCATCGGCGGCTCGATCGGCTCGTTCGCGGAGCGCCGGTTCACCGCTCGGTTCACTCAGGACGATGCCAAGGTTCTGATGGTGGCGGGCGCCGCGGCGGGAGTCGCCGCGGTGTTCAAGGCACCATTGACCGGGATCGTGTTCGCGCTAGAGGTGCCGTACACCCAGGACATTGCACGGCGGGCGTTGCTCCCGGCGCTCGTCGCTGCGGGGACGTCGTATCTGAGCTTCGTCGCGTTGCTCGGCACCGCGCCGGTCCTGTCGGTGGGCGGGTACGCGCCGTTCGATCTGCGCGATCTCCTCGGAGGCGTGGTGGTCGGCGTCGTGTGCGGCGTGCTGGCGCGTTTCGGCGCGTGGGCTGTGAAGTGCGCCAAGCGTTTGCCGTTGCGTGCATCGGTCCGGGTGCCGCTCGCCGGTGCCGCGTTGTGTGCGCTGGCCCTCGACGCGAACTACTTCTATGACGCGCCTTTGACGCTCGGTTCGGGCTACGACGCGATCCGTTGGGCGCAATCGCACGACGAAGCACTGGCGCTGTTGCTCGGTCTGTTCGTCATCCGTTTCGCCGCGACGTGGTTGACTGTCGCGGGTGGCGGGGTCGGTGGCCTGTTCATCCCGCTCGTGACCCAAGGGGCGATCGCCGGCCAGATCGTTCAGGCCGTCGTCCATGCCAAGAACCCCGGTCTCTTCCCGACGGTCGGGATGGCGGCGCTTCTCGGCGGCGGCTATCGCACGCCTCTTGCGGGAGTGGCGTTCGTGGCCGAGGCGACCGGACAGCCGGGCTTCGTCGTTCCCGCGCTGCTCGCAGCTGCCGCGTCGCAACTCGCGATGGGGCGATGGTCGTTCAGCCCGTACCAGCGTGGGGAACGCGCGTCGGATGTCGTCCCGCTCGCCGAGTTGCGAGTGCGTGAGATCATGTCGCCGAACCCAGACACCGTTCAGGCATCGCTGTCCGTCGACGAGTGCGTTCGGCGCATGATGATCGACCAGCGGCGTTGGGTGCCGGTGCTCGATGAGCAACAGTACGTCGGACTCTTGGCGTTGGCCGACGTCGCGAGTCGCCCCAGCGACGAATGGGCGAACCTCCGGTGTGGCGACGTGGCTCGGCACGAAACGGACGTTGTCGGTGTCGACGACTCCGTTGCGACCGTCGCGGCAACGATTCGAAACGCGGGAATCGGCGCCGTCGCGGTCACCGAGCACGGTCGAGTCGTCGGCGTGGTCACCATCCGCGACATCGCCAACGTCGAACGAGTCCTCGATCGTCTCGCTCCCGACGATGTTGACCGGCACTGACGCAATCGGCGGTACTCTCCCAATCCGGTTGCTGACGGTAAACCCATTCATTTAACGTCATGGTCGTTGCTGGCGCGCTAGGCGCCCAGTTCGACGACGGGAGGTCAGGTGTCAGGCGGCAGGAGAGAGCACAACACATCCCGGTTCGGGTTGATCGGGGCGGATACGCGAGGCAACATCACGATCTGGAACGACGGCGCGGCCGAACTCGTCGGGTATCGGCCAGAAGACGTCGTGGGTCGCGACGTCGCGATATTGGTGCCGGAGAAGTACCGCGCTCGACACCACGCAGGTTTCACGGCGGCGATGGACGGAGGCCCTCGATCGGCAGACGCCGCGCCGTTCCACCTGCCGGTCGTCCGGGCCGATGAATCGGTCGAGGTCTTCGCCGTTCGGTTCGTGTTCATCGACGATCCGTTCGGGCGCCCGGCCGGAGCGATGATCGTGCTGGACCGTGCGCACGGCGAGGTCGAAGCGTTCACCGCCGTTCCGGCGATCGACACGGTCTCGGGCGGCCCGGTCACGACAAGCGCCGGCCCATCCGACGGTGGGTCGCGATGACCGTCGTGGTGGCGGACGCGTCGAGTTTCCCGATCCTCGGTGAGACGCTTGCGGTGGAGCTTGCGAACACGTTGTACACACACACCAGTGGGGTCATCGACTTCTTCGCCACGGGCTCGTTGATCACCGCGTGGCTCGACGAGGCCCCCGCCGCGTCGATGCTGCGACCGCCACGACGCATGACCGAGACGCAAACCAACGCCGTGCGCGAACTGCGAGACGCCGTCCACACGATCCTGTCCGCCGAGACGGACCGTGCTGACCGGTTCGCGCCATCTGCGCTCGCCGCACTGAACCGCGCCGCGGCACGCGCATCCTCGCGGGTGCGCATCGAGTGGGACGAGGGCGCGGGCCTGCGATCGATCGTCTCCTACCGCGGTCGGCTCTTCGACGTGTTCGTTGCACAGCTCGCGACCGAATGCATCAGGTTCCTCGCCGGGCCCGGCCTGCGCTCGGTGCGTCGTTGCGCCCACCCCGAGTGCGAGATGCTGTTCGTGCAACATCACCGCACACGACGCTTCTGCCACGACGGTTGTTCGCACCGCGCCCGACAAGCCCGCTACTACCAGGCAAGTGCGAAGGCGGGGCACGCCGACCCGATGCGCCCGTCATCAGGCGGAGCGTCATGAACCAGCGCGATCCGGAGCTGTACGACCGCAGCATCGCGACGCTGCTCGCTTGTTGGGAGGAGATCGCACGGGGGTCGGCGGACGCCGCGTTGGAACGCCTGCCCGGCGTCACGGTCGCCGTATTCGCATCCGGTCCCGAACGCGCCGTGTACAACAACGCGGTGCTCGGCGAAGGCCTCGGGGTGCATGAGCGGCCCGCGGCGGTCGACGCGATGGAATCGGTGTATTCATCTGCTGGAGTCGAACGCTTTCGCGGCGTGGGTGCACGAGGACGACATCGCGATGTCGCACGAGTTGCTCGGGCGCGGCTACACGGTCACGGAATCGACGCGGGCAATGGGTAGGTCACTCGATGGCCTCACCACGGTGCGGCCCACGATCGACGTGTTGACGTCCGATCTGGTCGAGCATGTGCGCATCATCGGCGTGCCCGGATTGCTGCGCAACGTCGACTCGAGCGCGTTGCAGGTCGTGGTTGCTCGTCTCGGCGCCGAGGTCGTGGCCACCGCGATGAGCTTCGACCATGCAGGCGATTGTGGCGTGTTCAACGTGGGCACGCTCGAACCCGCCCGCCGGCGTGGCGCCGCGACTGCGCTCACCACACAGCTGCTCGAGGACGCGGCGGCGCGCGGATGCACGACGGTGACCCTTCAGGCCACCGAGATGGCCGAAGGGGTCTATGCCGCGGCCGGCTTCGGAGATCTCGGTCGGATCTTCGAATACGTCCCGGCAAGTTTGCGAGCCGAAGGAATCGTCCCACGACCGCATCCACCGCGTGGCCCGAGTTTCTCCCTGTCGCGCAGGTCCGCGTGGCTCGGCCGACGGATCGACTCGACGACGTCACCCGGTTCTACCGAGACGCCCTCGGCCTACCCGACGTCTTCCGATTCGACGGGCACGCAGGCTACGACGGCGTCATGTTCGGTCTACCTTGGACCGGCTACCACCTCGAATTCACGACGCACGTCGACGCGAGCCCGGGCCTGCTGCGACGCGGGACAACCTGTTGGTCCTCTACTTCGATGACCCTGTCGCGCAACAGGCGACCGCGGCTCGCATGGCGCGGTTCAGCTACCCGGCGGTCGAGGCCGAGAACCCGTACTGGACGGACAACGGAGGCATCACGATCGAGGACCCGGACGGTTGGCGGGTCGTGCTGATGCCGGCCCCGGTGTTCTGATGGGCGACGTGATCGAGAGTCCTGATCCGTATCGAATACGGGTGGCTCGCGCCGACGAGCTGGCACGCCTGAAGGAGATCGAGGATGAGGCAGGAGAGTTGTTCGAGGGGCTCGGCCTGAACGACGAGACGCTCGACTCCTCGTTCGCAACGGAACAGCGTCGCCGACTCGTTGCCCTGGGACAGGTGTGGGTGGCTTGCACGGCTGACGATGTCGCAGTCGGCGCCGTCGCCGCTTCGGTGCGCGACGGTGCTGTCTACGTCGAAGAGCTCGACGTCGTTCCCATGCATGGTCGCCGCGGGATCGGGACTCGACTGCTTGCACACGTATGCGCGTGGGGCATGTCGCAGGGACTACGAGCTGTCACCTTGTCGACGTTCGGTGACGTGGCATGGAACGGTCGCTTCTATCGTTCGCAAGGATTCCGCGACCTCGACCCGTCGGAGTGGACGCCATCGATGCACAGCATTCGCGACGATGAAGGACGCCAAGGCCTCGTCATCGAGGCCCGGGTCTTCATGCGCCGCGAACTCTCGTAGGCCCCGGGGCCGAACGTCGCGTGGGCTTCGGCTTCGGTTGCGGCAGGGTCGACGTACGTGAAGGCCTCGCCGAGAAGCGGTTTCCACGAGCGCCTCATAACTCGAAGATCGTGGGTTCAAATCCCGACCGCGGCCACCGGCCGTGCCGGCGTCGAACCGAGTCGCTGTCAGAACCCGGCATCTGCAGACGTCCACTGAACGAGTATCGCATGACACGGTGCCCTCCCCCTAACGTCGGGTCTGAGGCACCGCTCGATACGCGGGCACACGTTGGCTGATACGGCACGAGACAACAGAGTGCGCCAACCGCCAGCGACATAACGGATCTGCTCGAAGGACATTGGCCCATTGGCGCACGTCGGGGGACTGGGTGGGACTGTCAGTGATGGTTTGAGCGCTGGTCGTTGATCCGCGATGGGTTCAGGTGATGCCGAGCCGTCGTCGGTATGCGGCGACCAAATGGGCCGGGGGCTGTTCGTCGGCCGGTATTTCGAGGTCGAGTAACGACACGGTGGCGGTGTGACCGTCGCGGTTGATCGCGGCGACGAGTCCGCGTCGTTCGTTTCCGTCGTAGTCGACGCGGACTACCGAGATGGGCATACCGGCGAGGGTTGCCGGGAACGGGAACTCGATCTCGTCTTCGAAGGCTTGGAGGAACGCGTCGTAGCCCTCGTCGTCGTAGGCATCAACGGTGACGTGTTCGATGAGCGCGTCGAGGTCGTCGTCAGAACGCACCGGTCGCCTCGCCGGGTGTCGATGGTTGCGCTCTGAGTTTGGTTCGGCGTCGAGTCTTTGCGACATCGAAGCCCAACAGAGCGTACGCCGGGATGCGTTTGGTGTGCATGCGGTCGAGGACTGGTATGTGAATGTCGACGTAGTCGTGGAGTTCGACGTGGTGTTTGCCTTCGTGGGAGCGCAGGAGACGCCCGACGTATTGGACGACGCGCCCTTTGAAGGCGAGCGGGAACGCCAAGAACAATGTGTCGAGTTCAGGCCAGTCGAATCCCTCACCAAGGTAGGAGCCGGTGGCGACCAGAACGATGCCTTCGCTCGGGTCGCGTCCGGATAGCGAAGCGGTGACGCCCGCCCGTGCCTTCTTGCCGAGGCCGCCGCGGAGTACGAGTGCGGTGCTACCGAGGGTGGCGAGGTGTTCGATGATCGCGTCGATGTGGTCGGTGCGCTGGGTGAGGACGAGGCACGTGCGCCCCGCCGTGACCGCGGCGTGGACGTCGTGGCAGATCTGTGCAGTTCGACGGTCGTCGTCGACGAGCGCCGCGAACACCTCGTGGATCTGCGTCGCGTTGTCGGCGACCTCGGTGGTGGTGT
>JAYUFA010000447.1:0-3923 GCA_043738925.1 Actinomycetota bacterium | reverse complement strand
CTCTGCCGCGAATCTGCCGCGATTGTGAGGGCCGGGCGATGTGCACCGTGCGAGAACGAAGTCCAATCGCTGCCGCGACGTTGGTCTGCGAAGTCGGCGACCCGACCCGGGTCAGCCGCGAGTCGAGAGTTCGCGTTTTGGCGCGGAACGGGCGCGGTCGCGCTTTCGTCTGGCGACGGCGACCGAGCGCCGATCCGGCACCGCCTCGACTTCGGCGGCAACAGGCGCATCAACAGCGTGCTCTACATCGCGAGCGTCACCCACAACGCGACCACCAGCCGACCGACGCCTACATCGAACGCAAGATCACCGAAGGTAAGACCCGACGCGAAGCACGACGAGCCACAAACGCCACCTCTCCAACCGCGTCATCCGCCGCATGTGAAGAGCCGAGAAACGACGCGGATCAACAGACCCTCAACACGCCGCGCGACAAGGGAGCGTCTGACAGTCCCAGATCGTCGCCGTCGCGGAGCAGTGGGCCTCTGGTACGAACAGTGGCTCGGGCTCGCCCCGTGACGCCACATATCTGTAGATATGGCAAACGTGACGTCCACAAAAACACGACAGTCCGGAGCCGGGTTTAGTCGCCGGCCCGGCGGTGCCATTCTGTAGCGTTGACCACGACAAACGAGTCTAGGAAGTTGCGAAGCGCCAGGCGGTTGGCGGCCGGGGTTCCTTTGCATACTTGAGCGTTGACCAAGACGCTTGCTCGTCGTGCAAAGGCGATGGCGCAATGGTCTTCCGAAGCCACCATAAATGTGCCGGCGTGCCGCGTTGACGTCGATTCAAACGGCGCATCTGGCTGTACGGTCCCTGGTGGACAGGAGGTGAGCAATCCCAGCACCACGCGATCCTCCGAGTCAGAATTCCCGTAAATTTGCCACAGCAATGATGAGTGCGAACGGAATCGACAGAGCGCGAAGCCTTCGGTCGGTGGGAGATTCGCGAAATCGTTATTGCAGATTATTCTATCCGTGAGCTGCGCGAGTTCTGCCAGCGAGAGCCCCGCCGCACGAAGCGCCACTTTCCCACACGTGGGTACACTACCGTTGACGCGCGCGAGTCCATCTTGTGCATACCAGGCGACAAATCCATTTACCGCGCTTGGCTCGTCCGGTGGGCCGGTGTCGAAGTACGAATAGTTACCAATGCGGGTTGATATGGCTACCTGTGCAGCCGAGCCATTTGCCGCTCGCCAAACGGTCCAAAAGGTGACGGATATATCACTGACGAACGGGCCGGGGACCGCTGGTCGTGCGACGCCGTCATTCGAAGTAGTTGACCAGTGGAGGCCAGTGCCGAATTGTGTGGACCAGAGGTAGTCGCCGTGGTTTGCAGATGGCTTCGCGCACGCGTTACAGCTGTAGACCATCAGTGAGATGCAAATTGCGATAGGCCATACTCGATCCAATGCGATACCTTCGTTCAAGCTAACACCTGAGGACTTGGTTTGACAATTGCTTGAGACTCCCATTGCTCTTCAATTCGTTCACCAACACCTTGCGAGCGCATAAGCTCGCGCCCGATTTCAAATCGGTAAATATTATCTCGAAGGTATCGCGCGTCTCTTCGACTCCCGAAGCGAGAATCTGGAATTCCATACGATGCAGAACCGTAAATCGCAGAAGCAGACCAAAAAACACGCGGAACGGCAGAGGCCTGGACAAGCTTGCTCCTCCGTCGGTGCCGATCTTGCTCCAGTTGCCATACACGTAGCCAAGCCTGCCACCCGCAACGCCAGGCGTCCCCCCGTGATCGGTCGCGTGGCCGGGTGATACGCCCGGACCTAGCACCCAAAGGTGCAGCGCGTGAGCCCCGCCGTCAGTCCGTCAGGATCTCGGGCGGTGACGCAACCGCGGCACGATTGCGTCGGACCGAGCTTGCTCGCGAGCCTTCGCAACTCCAAGCCGGGCACCTCTGGCGAACTCGACAACTGCGCCTGCGACCTCGCAAACATGGCGTCCTCACTGAGCTCGAACCCTCCACGGTGCGCCTGTGCCAATGTTGGCAGAGGGGTCCGAGTGCGACGAAGAACGTCGGTCATCACCATCGTCCTACTCACGCTGGCCGCGTGTTCGTCGAGCGCGCCGACGGTGCCGGCACCCGACTCCACGACAGCGCCCGCGATCGTCACGCCGGAGTCCGTCGGGCCCACGACGTCGGCACCACCTGCGCCGCGGTCGACCCTCGTTCCCGCCCGCGGCATCACGATCGACGCGCCCAGCGAAGCCGCCGTGCGTGTCGTGGCGACCTCGCCTGCACCGGGGACCGACGCGGCTCACGGGACCGAGGTCACGCTGCAAGGCGCCGGCCGCTTCTCCCCCGCTCCGATCCAGCTCGTGTTCCCGCGCACCGAGCAGCAGGCCAATCCGCTCCTCGCTCGCGATCGGATCGCCTACTTCGACGACGCCCTCGAACGTTGGGCCCCCCTGCCGACCACGGTCCACGGCGACACCCTCACCGCGTCAAGCATCGTGGCCACTGGTCGATATGGCGTGATCACGCTCGCGTACAACTGGGAGGTCGACCGCGCGAGCGCCCTGGAGAACCCGACGTGCGGGCCTCCACCCAGCTGGTACCGCGAGACCTTCCCGCGGATCGGCTCACCCGAGATCGCCGTGTGCGTCGAAGCTCACGGCGCAGGCGCACGCATCCGGCTGACCAACACGACCGCGGGGTTCGTGGCCTACGACCTTCCACAGCCAGCCGTCGCGGTCGCCGTGGAGCACCCTCCGCATCCCGAGCTGCAGCGCCTCATCGAACCGACCATCACGACCTCGCACCTCGCGCTCGGCGCTGAGACCACGATCGTCGTGGACATCGACCGACCCGACCCCGGCGACGAGCTGTTCACCTTGTCGGGTGACGACGCCGAGCCCCGTCAGGACCTCGCGTTCGCCTCGGCGCTGTTCGAGCTCGCCCACGCACGCGACAGCCGCTCGTCCGTCCTCACCGCACCGACCGGCACCAGCACCGTCGGCGCCGGCATCATCGCATGCAGCAGCGACGGCCGTTCGGCCGCGATCCTTCGCGGCGAACGGGGCTCGATCGACAACGATCCCTACGCACAGTGCGTGCTTCACCTAGTCGACGACGCGATCGCCACACGGCGCGGCGGAGAGCCCCTCGACCAAGCGCACCGGACCCTCGCCGCGACCGACCCGCGAGCGGCGGAGCTCCTCGACAGCCTCGTCGCCTACCGACTGCTCTTCGTCGAGGCGTTCGACCACCCCGGTAGCGGGGGGCGAGGCAACGGCGATGGACCCTCCATTGGTTGGGGGCCGCAGTCGACCACGACCACCGTCCGAATTGGAGCGCCCGCCAACCTGTTCGGCATCCCGATCGGGACCGACGCCGAGATCGCGCGACAGCACCTCGTCCAAGTTCTCGGCCCGCCGACGTCCGACACCGGTTGGCTAAGCCCCACGCCGAAATGCGACTACGACCGCACCCTCGCGTTTCGACTCGTGCAATGGGACAACCTCAGCGTGCTCCTCGACCGTCTCCCCGACGGCGACTCGTTCGGTATGTGGACCTACGCCGCGCCGACATCCGGACCCGACCGATACGCCGGCGTCATCGTTTTCGCGAACGAGGTGACGTTCGGGAAAACGATGGAACGCGTCTCAGCGCTCACGGGATTGGCGCTCTCGCAGAACGTTTTCGACGAAACCATCGCTGTCGATCGCCACGGGCAGTTCGGCATCGAGCGCCGGCAGTTCACGGGCTTCGGCCTCAGCCCCTCGACGCCGTTCTCCCACTACGACGAACCCGTCCGCCGCTACTGCGACGATTGAGCGAGCAGCACTTGGCCTCAAAGTGTCGGCGCGTCATAGAGCGGTTGGGTCTGCCCCGTTGGCTGTTAGCCGCCGGCCCGGTGATGAGCATGAGTTTCTAAAGTGGTGCTGTGCGTTTGTACC
>JAYUFA010000446.1:0-3951 GCA_043738925.1 Actinomycetota bacterium | reverse complement strand
GGGCGATCTCTCGGCGGTCGGTAACATCCTCGATCTGGGCGATGACGTAGCTGGGTTCGTCCACTGCGTGGACGGCAACCGCGGACAGCGTGGTCCAGATGTCGGTGCCGTCGGCTCGTCGCAGGCGCGCCTCGCAGCGCATCACGTCACCGTCAATGGCAACCGCGGGTGACGCGACGCGTTCGAGGATCTCGCGATCGTTCGGATGAGCGAGGTCCACGAACTTCGCGCCCAGGATTTCGGATTCGTCGGTGGTGAGCATGGTGAGCAGCGATGTGTTCAAGCGATTGATCGTGCCATCGGAGTCGATGACCACCATGCCGATCGGGGCGTGGTCGAACGCAGCACGGAACCGTGACTGCGACACTTCGAGCACTTGCTCGTGGCGCACCCGATCGGTGATATCGCGACAACCGAGCAGCAGGGCGTTCACCGCAGGGTTGTCGAGCAGGTTGGTGAGCGTCATCTCGACGTGGCGAACACCGATCGGGGAAAGCATGCGTAGCACGACTGACAGCGAGTGCTCGCCGCCCAAGACGCGCGTGTACAAGTCGATACCGGCGTGTTGGTCGTCGGCGTGAATGAAGGGCAGCCCGCGATGGCCAACGACGTGCTCTGCGGGCAGGCCGAGCAGAGCAAGGAGCTGGTTCGAAGCCAGCTGCACTCGGCCATCGACGTCGAGGAGTGCCAAAGCTTCGATCGACTCGTCGAACACGGTGAAGAAGCGCGCTTGCGTGTGGGTGAGCTCGTCGACGCGCAGCTCGAGACTCTGCGTGAGCTGTGTCTTTTCGATCTGTCCCGCGACCTGGCGAGTGAACGCGATCGTGGCCAGAGCCATGGCGGTCCAGCTCTGCGTGCCATCGAGACGGCCGTGGCGAATGAGGTCGTCGGCACTCACGGTGACTGCTGCGAAATACGGCCCGAACAGTACGAAATAGCGAAAGCCGTGGGTGGTCATCCAGCGCCGATGCGTGATCTGCGTCGAAGGGTGCGCGGCAACGAACGCCGCGAAGCCGAGGAGCGAGAACCCGCCGATCCAGCCAAGGTCGGGAAGCAGGAATGCGTTGCCGTAGGTGCTGGTGCCTTCCTGATAGGAGAACAGCGCGTCGCCCGCGGTGAGCAATCCGAAACCGAGGGTGAGTGCAAGGAGATCGTGGCGGCGCCCGTTGCTGCGGCGAAAGGCCGATACCAACAAAGAGAGCACGGCGATGTCGCCGACCACGTACGACACCGACAGTACCGACGGAAAAGTGTTGCCGCCACGGTGTGCGGCACCGAGTATCGCCCACCACAGCACGACGGTCAGCGAGCCACCCACGAGTAGGGCATCGAGCAACGTGCGCACGCGGTCGGCGCCGCGCGGTGGCTTGTCGTGGAGCAAGAGAGCGCCGACGATTGCCGGTGGGAACGTGAGCAGGTAGCCGACATCGGCGAACGACGGGAAGGGCAGATCGTTGCCGAGGAAAATGATGTAGTAGACCCACGCGAACGAGCCGATGGTCCACATGGCGCATGCTCCGGCGAACCATCGCCAAGCCGCTTTGCCGGTGTCCCTGGAGACCCGCCAACATGCGACGCCCGCTATCGCAGGAGACGCCGCTTCGATGAGGTTGGCGCTGACATCGCCCAGCAGGCCGCCCTGGAGAACGAACTGCAGGCTCCAGGTCGCGAGGATCCACACCGTTGTCGCGGCGAGAACCTGAACTTGGCGGCGTTCGTTACGATCCATTCCGAATCAACATCGGCCCGCCGACCACGGCTCTGATGGGCCTTTCGGCCCCCTCGTGCTGATCGGATCCGGCTTGCCGGTCGAATCAGACCAAAGGCCAGGGGTAGCGGCGGCCGGTGTGGTCGACGGGGAAATGGCGGTCCTGCACCATGGCTCGACTGCGCGCCAGTACGGCGTCGCGTTCGAAGGCGTCGAGCACACCTGCGACCGTCGGTGGTATGCCCTCGTCGAGTAGTCGTACCAAGTTGTCGAGGATCGAGCGCGGGATGGCCTCGCCGCCGAAGTCCCAGATGACCGTGCGCAGCTTGAACTCGGCGTGAAAAGCAAGCCCGTTGTCGATGGCCCAGATCCGGTCGTCGCGATCGAGAAGTACGTGACCGCCCTTGCGGTCGGTGTTGTTCGACACGATGTCGAAGACGCACAACTGCTGTAGCGCGACGACGTGGCGCCCCGCGTCGCGAATGGTGAAATAGTGCTGTTCGAAGTCGGCGGGTACGAACAGCTGCAACGAACCATCGCCGAGCGGTCCGTCGCGCACGATGGTGGGCGGAACGAGGTGCCAACCGAAATATTCCGACAGGTCAAAGGCCGCGGCTTCCCGGCGATACAGCCCGGACGGAAAATCCCACAACGGCCGCTCGCCACGAGCCGGTTTGTAAATGCCCTGGGCGAGGAGCCCTTCATGTTCGATGTTGACGAGGAACGTGGCGTTCGAGCTCCACGGCATGCGCCCGACGACTTCGATCGAGCCTCCGGCCAAAAGCGCAAGCGCGCGGTCGGTCGCGATCGGAGGACGATCACGAAACGGGCTTTCGCCCGAGTCGTCGGTGTCATCGTCGCCGGAGTCGTCGTCGTATTCGGCTGCGTCGTCGTACAGCTCGTCGTTTGCGAACGGATCGTCGTTTGCGAACGGATCGTCCACGGTGCGCTTCAGTTCGCGCAGGGACAAAATCCCGATACGGGATCGAAGGGCCGGCCGCAATAGAGACACGGTGGGCGTCCGGCCGATACCACGCCGCGTGCCTGGGCGATGAACGCCGTGATCTGCCCACGCGCGAGGTGGAAGCGGGCCTCGGCCGGCGACGTATCGGGCGAGGGCTCCTCGTCGTTGTCGGCAACAAGCTCCTCGGCTACCAGGATGACGCGATCGGCGCGCTCGTTGTAGATGACCCCGAGGCCCCCGATGGCCCACCGATGTTCGACGGGTTCGACCAGCGCTGGTGCCTCGTTCGCCACGTCGCGCGTCTCGGGGAGGTCTTCGAGAAGCCGCTCGAGATAGTCGGCCAGCGCGGCGACCTGTTGCTTCTCGAGCTTCAGGGAAACGGTCTCACCGGCTTCGCGCGCTTGTAGGAAGAAGACGCGCTGGCCTTTGGGCCCGACGGTGCCGGTGCAGAAGTGGTCGGGGTTGGTGAAGTCGAAGGAGGGATTGTCGGTCATGACGGTGCGAGCTTGTTGAGATCGTCGCCGATGGAGTTCACGGTCAACACGACGGGCCCTGACGCGCCATACGCGATTGCCGTGACCGAACACGGTGAGACAACGATGCGTTGGAACAGGTCGAGGTGCGTGCCCATGGCGTGCGCGATCGCGGCCTTGATCGGATCGGCGTGTGACACCGCCACGACGGTCTCGCCGGGGTGGCGTATCACCAACGACGCGATGGTGTTGGTGATGCGTTGTTGCATCTCGGTGAACGACTCGCCATTGGGGAACCGAAAGCCGCTCGGATAGCGCTGTACGGTCGACCACTCGGGCAGCTTGAACAAGTCCTTCAAGGCTCGACCGGTCCAATCGCCAAAGTCACACTCGAGCAGACCCCGGGCGATCTGCACCTTGTGACCGCATTGCTTTGCGATCGGTGCTGCGGTCTCGCGGGTGCGTTCGAGCGGCGATGCGTAGACGGCATTCACCTTCGACATGGTTGCGATGCGAAGCGCGACTGCCTCTGCCTGCGCTCGGCCGGTGTCGGCGAGATGAAGGCCGGGTGCGCGGCCGGGCAACGAAGTGCCGGTGGTGGGAGTCTGGCCGTGACGCACCAGCAACACGAGCGTCGGTTTCGGCGCCGTGTGCTTGAGGGTGTCGGCCTTCTTCGAGGAGCGGGGCATGGCCTGGCCAACCTACCGTGCGGGGCTATGGATTCCCTGGCCGAGGTACATACCGATGTTGGCGACTGTCGTCGCTGCGAACGTCTCGTCGCGTGGCGCGAGCAGGTGGCGAGAGAA
>JAYUFA010000445.1:0-10451 GCA_043738925.1 Actinomycetota bacterium | reverse complement strand
TTGTACCGCAGCGGTTTGCCGCACGACGTGTTCACCGAGCTACGCGCCGCTGGCGCGGTTCATCAGCATCGTGGGGTCGGGGCCGCTGGTGAGCCGATCGCGTTTTGGTCGGTCGTTCGCCATGGCGAGATCCAGCACGCGAACCGCGACTGGGAGACGTTCAGCGCGCGCGATGGCAGCGGCATGGTCGTGAGCGCGCCCGAGCGTCGCGGTCACATGATCGTGTCGATGGATCCGCCGATGCACAGTCGACATCGGCGACTCATCAGCGCAGGGTTCACGCCACGCATGATCGCCGAACTCGAAGCGCACATCGCACGCCGAACCGAGCAGATTCTCGACCGCCTGGCCGAGCAGGGCGCCTGTGACTTTGTGCGCGATGTGGCGTATCAGCTTCCGATGCATGTGATCGCCGACATCATCGGCATTCCCGAAGAGGATCGTCCTTGGGTGTTCCAACGCACCGAGGCGATGTTGTTGGCGTATGACCCGGCGATGGGGCTGAGCGAGGCTGACCGATTGCGCGCCGAGCAGGAGCTGTTCGGCTACGCGCACGCGTTGGGTTTGCAAAAGCGCGAGCGCCCCGCCGACGACATCTGGACGATCCTTACCACCGTCGAAATCGACGGCGATGACGGTCATCGAAGCAGCTTGAGCGAACTCGAGCTTGACATGTTCTTCATCATCCTGGCGCTGGCCGGAAGCGAGACTACGCGCAACGCCATCTCGCAAGGTTTGATGGCGCTGCTCGCCCACCCTGACCAGATGCGCGCGTTGCGCGACGATCCTGCGCTGATCGGCGCGGCCGCCGACGAGATGATTCGTTGGTCGAGCCCGGTGCTGTATTTCGGCCGCACGGCCACGCGCGACGTGATGCTCGGCGACCGCCTCATCGCCGCGGGCGATCGAGTGGTGCTGTGGTATCCGTCGGGCAATCGCGACGAGCGCGCATTCATCGACCCGTTCGCCTTCGACATCCGCCGGACGCCGAACAACCACGTCTCGTTCGGTGGTGGTGGACCTCATTACTGCCTCGGGGCCAACCTGGCCAAGAAGGAAGTACAGGTGCTCATCGGCGCATTGCTGCGACGCTTCTCCACCTTGGAACTGACCGGTGACCCGGTGTGGTCGGGTGCAGGGCCACGAACCAATGTCGGCGTCTCCGTCCTCCACATGCCGATAAGAACGAGCGCGTGAGCGCGTTCCCGCGTCGGGTCGCGGTGGTTGGCGTCGCGTTGTCCGATGTCGGCCGGGTCGATGACAAGACCGAACTCCAACTGCACCAACAGGCCATCACGCGGGCCGTGGCCGACGCGGGCTTGACGCCGCAGGACATCGATGGTCTTTGCTCGACGGGCACGGGTGTGCTGTCGCCGATCGAGGTTGCCGAGTACACGGGTCTGGCGGCACGACTTCGCCACGTTGAGTCGTCCACTGTCGGAGGATCCACCTGGGAGTTCATGAGCCGTCACGCAGCCAGCGCGATCGCGCTCGGACTGGTCGACGTGGTGGTCCTTAGCTACGCGTCGACGACGCGTGCCGATTTGAAGCGCGGTGCGCGCACATCGAATCTCAGCTTCGGGGCGCGCGACAACCTCCAGTTCGATTCCCCCTACGGGCACTCACTCGTTGCGAAGTACGCGATGGCCGCGCAGCGCCACATGGCCAAATACGGCACGACGGTCGAGCAGCTGGCCGAGGTAGCGGTGTCGGCGCGTGCGAATGCCGTGGACAACCCTGAGGCGTACTACCGCGAACCGATCTCGATCGATGATGTTCTGCGCTCGCGACCTATCGCGGATCCGTTGACCAAGTTGCAGTGCTGTATCCGTTCCGACGGCGGCGGCGCTGTGATTTTGGCGGCCGAAGATCGCGCGCGCGATCTGGCAAAGCGGCCGGTGTGGATTCTCGGTGCGGGCGAGGCCGTGTCGCACGTGACCATGAGCGAGTGGCCCGACTTCACCGAGTCGGCGTGCGTGCGGTCCGGACGTGATGCGTTCGCGCAGGCCGGTGTCACCCCGGCCGACATCGACATCTGCCAGCTCTACGATTCGTTCACGATCACGGTGTTGCTCACGCTTGAAGGACTCGGATTCTGCGCGCCCGGTGCCGGCGGCGCGTTTGTCGAAGGCGGCACATTGCGCCTCGATGGGCGATTGCCCACGAACACCGACGGCGGGGGACTATCGGCGTGTCATCCGGGGATGCGCGGCTTGTTCCTCATCGTCGAAGCAGCGCGCCAGCTGCGCGGCGAAGCCGGTGCACGGCAAGTGCCCGGTGCGCGGCTCGCGTGTGTGAACGGCACGGGCGGATGGATGAGTTCGACATCGACGTTGATCCTGGGGACCGAGTGACATGAGCGACGCGCCGACACCAGACACCGTGCCGCTCACAGCGCCCGTAGCCGATCCGTTCACGGCACCGTGGTGGGCGGCGTGTCGCGAACGACGGCTGCTTGTTCGCTCCTGTCGTGCCTGTGGGCGATTGCATTTCCCGCCGCGCCCGGCGTGTCCCTCGTGTTGGAGCAACGACGTTGCGTGGCACCCATGCGCGGGCATTGGTGTGGTGTACTCGTTCTCGATTGTGCGTGAGAGCGATCTCGCGCCGTTCTCGAACGCGATTCCCTACGTGCCCGCAGTGGTCGAGCTGGCGGAGGGGCCGCGACTGATGACCACCATCGTCAACAGCGTGTTGCAGGCCGTCGCCGTGGATGCGCCGGTCGAGGTGGTGTTCGTCGATCGCGGCGAGTGGACGTTCCCGACATTCCGTGTCACTTCTCGGCTCGTGCTCTAACCTGCGCGCATGTTGAGTGGGGAGAAGATTCTCGTCACTGGCCCGGCCGGCCAGATTGCGGCACCGCTGTGCGCGCAACTCGCGACGGACAATGATGTGTGGGGGATCGCCCGCTTCAGCGTGCCCGGATCGCGCGAAGAGGTCGAGGCTATGGGCGTCACGACGCGTGTGGTCGATCTCGGCGCGGCCGACTTCGCGGACGTGCCTCAGGATTTCACGTATGTGCTGCACTTGGCCGCGGCGATTGGCCCGAGCACCGACTACGACGAAGTGCTTCGTGTCAACGCCGAAGCCACGGGGCTGCTCCTCAAACATTGCCGGCGGGCGAAAGCAGCGCTCGTGATGTCGACCGCCAGCGTCTACAAACCGCACGCCGACGCAGCGCACGCCTATGTCGAGACCGACCCGCTTGGCGAGGCGGTGCTGCCCGGCGTGCCGACGTACTCGATCACCAAGATCGCGGAAGAGGCGGTGGCGCGCTACTGCGCGCGGGCGTTCGACCTGCCGGTCACGATCGCCCGCATGAACGCTGCGTACAGCTCACGTGGCGGTCTGCCCGCCTATCACCTCGACGCGATGATCAACGGTGATCGCATCACCGTGCGCAACGATCCGTGCCCTTACAGCCCGATCCATCAGGACGACATCAATAGGCAGGTCGCGGCCATGCTCGATGCGGCCTCGGTGCCGGCGACCATCGTGAACTGGGGCGGCGACGATCCGGTTGGTCCACACGATTGGTGTGCGTACTTTGGTGAACTCACCGGCATCGAGCCAAAGATCGACGTCGTCCCTGTGGTAGGCGGTCAGCTGGGTGTGGTGGTCGACGCCACGAAGCGGACCTCGATCACGGGGCCGTGTTCGGTGCGATTTCGCGATGGCTTCCGGAGGCTCTACGAGGCGCGTTATCCCAACGGCGCGGCAGGAGCGAAGGCCAACGTCGGGATGAGTAACCCTCTCACGACCGCGCCGAAGCCGACTCGCTGAGAACGCGCGCCCATAGGTGCCAGCGCTGTCGGCGCGTCAGCCGACGTGCAGCGAGCGGATTGCGGCGCCGACCACCGGGTGCACGGTGAGCGAGCCTTCGTCGATGACTCGCGCAAGGTCGGCACGCATCTCGTGCTCCCAAAAGGCATTGAGGTGTTTGGCCACGGCCCGCACCGCGTCTTCGTGTACCTCGCCCGCGTACTGGCGTGCGATCTGGTTGGCCATGCGCACGAGCGCCGCGAGGCGGTGTTCGGGGTGGTCGATCTCCGCAATGGACGCCGACCGACCGGGGCTCACCTGAACGGCGGTGACCTTGTACTCCGGACAGTTGGTGGCCCAGTCGGAGTGCTCGGTGGTGACCACGTTCGCACCGGTCACCGGATGATGAAATGTGGTGTACACCACGCCTTGCGGAACGCGATCGCTCACAACGGCTTGCAAGGTGGTGGCGCCCACGCGGCTGGCAAGGGTCACCTCGGCACCGTCCGCGATACCGCGCTCCTCGGCATCATGGGGATGGATCTCCAGCACGTCGCGCTTGTGCCACTGCACATTCTGCGTGCGCCTTGTCTGCGCGCCCACGTTGTAGTGGCTGAGGATGCGACCCGTGGTGAGCAGCAAAGGGAACCGGCGCGTGGCGCGCTCGTCGGTGGGCACATAGGGCGTCGACGTGAACAAGCCCTTGCCACGCACGAAGCGACCGATGTGCATGATGGGCGTACCGAGCGGTGAAGTGTCGTCGCACGGCCACTGCACACTGCCGACCTTGTCGAGTTTGGCGAATGACACCCCGGCGAACGTCGGGGTGAGAACCGCGATCTCGTCCATGATCTGCGACGCGTCGTCGTAGTGCATTGGATATCCGAGCGCCGCAGCGAGTTCGCACACGATCTGCCATTCGTGCTTGCCGGTGCGCGGCGCCACGACCTGGCGCACGCGATTGATTCGGCGCTCGGCGTTGGTGAATGTTCCGCTCTTTTCGAGGAACGAAGTGCCGGGGAGAAACACGTGCGCGAGCTTGGCCGTCTCGTTGAGGAATAGGTCCTGCACGACGACGAGTTCCATCGCGCGCAGCGCGCTGACCACGTGCACCGTGTTGGGGTCGGACTGCGCGATGTCCTCCCCTTGTACGAACAGGCCTTTGAAATCGCCGTCGATCGCGGCGTCGAGCATGTTGGGGATGCGCAGCCCGGGTTCGGGCTGAATGGTGGTGCCCCACATCGTCTCGAACATGGCACGCGTGCCCTCGTCGCTGACGTGGCGATAGCCGGTGAGTTCGTGCGGGAATGACCCCATGTCGCACGCGCCCTGCACGTTGTTCTGACCGCGGAGCGGGTTAACGCCGACGCCGTCGCGTCCGAGATTGCCGGTGGCCATGGCGAGGTTGGCCATGCCCATCACCATGGTCGATCCCTGGCTGTGCTCGGTGACGCCGAGGCCGTAGTAGATCGCGGCGTTGTCGGCTGTGGCGTAGCGGCGGGCCGCGACGCGAAGGAGCGCGGCCGGCACGCCGGTGTGGACCTCGGTCACCTCGGGGCTGTTCTCCGGGCGCGCGATGAACTCCGCCCAGTGGTCGAACGACACCCGGTCACATCGCTCGTCGACGAACGCGTGATTGACCAACCCTTCCGTGACGACTACGTGCGCCATTGCGTTGACGACCGCGACGTTGGTGCCTGGTCGCAGTTGGAGGAACTCGCTCGCCTCAACATGCGGGCTGCGCACCAGATCGATGCGACGCGGATCGACCACGATGAGCTGTGCGCCCGCGCGTAGACGTCGCTTGAGACGCGAGGCGAATACAGGGTGCGCGTCAGTCGGGTTTGCGCCGATCACGAGGATGACATCGGCGTGATCGACGGACTTGAAGTCTTGGGTACCTGCCGATGTTCCGAACGCGGTCTTGAGGCCGTAGCCGGTTGGCGAATGGCACACGCGCGCGCATGTGTCGACGTTGTTGTTGCCGAACGCAGTACGCACAAGCTTCTGCACTACGAATACTTCTTCGTTGGTGCAGCGCGACGATGTGATGCCACCGATCGACGCTGCTCCGTGGCGTGCCTGGATGTCACGCAGCTTGTCGGCCGTGTAGCTGATGGCCTCGTCCCACGAGACCACCGTCCACTCGTCGTCGATCGACGCACGGATCATCGGCGAGAGGACCCGGTCAGGGTGCGACGCATAGCCCCACGCGAACCGGCCCTTCACGCACGAGTGGCCTTCGTTGGCACCGCCGGTCTTCGACGGCACCATGCGCACGACCTGGTCGCCCTGCAGTTCGGCATCGAACGAGCAGCCAACGCCGCAGTACGCGCACGTGGTGGTGACGCTCCGGCGCGGTTGGCCCAGCTCGATCACCGTGTTCTCGGTGAGCGTGGCGGTGGGGCAGGCCTGGACACACGCCCCACACGACACGCAGTCGGATTCGAAGAACGACCCGCCAGCGCCCGCAGCGACACGCGAGTCGAAGCCGCGGCCGCCAATGGTGAGCGCGAAGGTGCCCTGGGTCTCTTCGCACGCGCGCACGCAGCGCGAGCACACGATGCACTTCGAGCTGTCGAAAGTGAAGTACGGGTTCGATGTGTCCTTGGTGAGCCCGAGATGATTGTCGCCGGCGTAGCCGTAGCGCACATCGCGCAAGCCCACGGCTCCGGCCATGTCCTGCAGTTCGCAGTCGCCATTCGCCGCGCACGTGAGGCAGTCGAGCGGATGATCGGAGATGTAAAGCTCCATCACGCCACGACGGAGCCGCTCAAGCTTGGGACTCTGGGTGCGCACTGCCATGCCCGGTGCTACAGGCGTGGTGCACGATGCCGGCGTGCCCTTGCGGCCGTCGATCTCGACAAGGCACAACCGGCACGAACCGAACGGCTCGAGGGAATCGGTCGCGCACAGCTTCGGGATGTCGACCCCGGCCAACGCCGCGGCGCGCATCACCGACGTGCCCTCTGCGACACAAATTGGCGTGCCATCGACAAGCACATCGACGGTAGTCGGCGCCGCGTCGCGCGCGCGGCGGTCGGGTGCCGGAGTGCCGAGATCGGGGTGTCTGAGCAACGTCATGACACAGTCCCTTTAGGTTGTTCGGCCGCGCGTGCCGATGAGCTGAGCGCGGGCGCGCCGGCCGTAGCTCGCGGGCCGCGTAAGAAGTCGTCGGCGAAGTGGCGCAACGCGCTGCGAACCGGCATCGGCGTCAACCCGCCCATAGCGCAGAGCGATCCGTCGGCCATGACCTCGCAGAGGTCTTCGAGAACGGCCAGGTTGGCCTCGCGGTTTTCTCCCGCGCGGATCTTGTCGATGATCTCGACCCCGCGCACCGCGCCGATACGGCATGGCGTGCACTTTCCGCACGACTCGGCCGCGCAGAACGACATCGCGAAGCGTGCCTGCGTAGCCATGTCGACGGTGTCATCGAACACCACAATGCCACCGTGGCCGAGGAGCGCTCCTGCCTCGGCGAAGGCCTCGTAGTCGGCCACGAGGTCGAACTGCTCGGCGGGCACGTACGCCCCGAGGGGGCCGCCGATCTGTGCGGTGCGCACCGGTCGTCCACTCATGGTGCCGGCGCCATAGTGCTCGACGAGCTCGCGAACCGTGATACCGAACGGCACCTCCACGATGCCGCCGCGCGCCACGTTGCCCGCGAGTTGAAAGACCTGTGTGCCGCGGCTACGGCCGCTGCCGAGTGCGGCGTACGCGGTTGCGCCGTTGGCAAGAATGGCAGGTACCGACGCGAGTGTGAGCACATTGTTGACCAGCGTGGGGAGACCGAAGAGCCCGTGAACCGCGGGCAACGGTGGCTTGGCGCGCACCACACCACGGCGGCCTTCAAGACTTTCGAGCAGCGCTGTTTCCTCGCCACAGATGTACGCGCCGGCGCCGACGCGCACGTGAACATGAAACGCGTGGCCGGAGCCGAGTATGTCGTCGCCGAGCCAGCCTGCTTGTCGCGCGAGCGCGCTCGCGTCGCGCATCGCGACGATCGCATCGGGATACTCGCTACGGATGTAGACGTAACCCTGCGTCGCACCGACCGCAATGCCGGCGATGACCATGCCTTCGAGGAGCGAGAACGGATCGCCTTCCATGAGCATGCGGTCCGCGAAGGTGCCACTGTCGCCCTCGTCCGCATTGGCGACGATGTACTTGACCGCGCCGGGCGTGTCGAGCACGGTCTTCCACTTGATACCCGCCGGGAACGCCGCGCCACCGCGACCACGTAGGCCCGAGGCCGTGATTTCTTCGACGATGGCCGAGGCGCTCTTGGCGAGCGCGTGACGCAACCCGACGAGGCCGCCGTGCGCCTCGTAGTCCGTCGTTGAGCGCGGGTCAATCACGCCGACACGGAGGAAGGTGACGCGCTGCTGCGACGCGAGCCACGGGTGCTGTTCGATGTCGCCGAGGCGAAGTGGATGATCGCCGCCATCGAGGAAGCCGGCATCGACAAGCGACGTGATGTCATCCACCCGAACGGGGCCGTAGGCAACGCGGCCCGTTGCCGTGGCCACCTCGACAAGGGGCTCGTACCAGAGCAGGCCCCGCGATCCGTTGCGCACTACGCCCACCCCGGGGAGTCGCGAGATCGACATCGCAACGTCATCGGCGCCGACGCTGCGCGCCGCGGCGTCACCGGGCACGAACACGACGACGCGCTCCCGTTTGTTCGCCACCGTCGACACTCGGAGCGGCACCGACGCGGCGTCAATCACCGACGCGACCGTGGCCGGCGCGACACCGCCGAACAGCGAATCGCCTACCCGGATCGTGGGGCCGAGCGCACAGTTCCCGAGGCAGAACACCTCGTCAACCTCGATCGGTGTACGTAGGGCGAGGTCGGTGACGGCTGCGGCCACTGCGTCCGCGCCGCGTGCGACGCACGCTTCGGCGCGACATACCTGCACCACGCGTCCGCGGGCCGGAGCGGTGCGGAAGTCTCTGTAGAACGAGACCACCCCGTGTACCTCGGCGGTTGACACGTTGAACGCTTCGGCCAACGGGCGGAGAAATGACGGGTCGATCCAGCCGAGCTGGTGCTGGAGCGCGTGCAACGCAGGCAGCAGACCGCCCGGCGCGTCGACGTGCGGTGCGATCAGCGATGCAAGGTCGGGAGTCCACTCGGCCATGCCGCAAGCGTAGGGGCCCCGACCCGGCACGGTTGCACGTGGCCGAAGTCTTGGCCGTGCGGATGCTCGGGCTTGTCGCTCAGCGCAGTTCGTCGACGTAGCGGTCGGTGCCGACGACGGTCGGTACGAACGCGCCGGAGAACCGGAGCGTGCCAAGACCCTTGGCCGCGAGCGCGTCGTGATGCGCAGCGAACGCGTCAGGTACGCACAGGTACGGATCGCGATCGAGGAACCACAGCAGGCAGAGCTGCGTCCCGACGCCTTCGGGGGGCGCGACGGCAGGCGTGCCAGGGACCTCGATGCGCCCCTGCGAAAACGGCACGGGCGTGAAACAGGTGATCACACCGGCCGGCAGCGTCGGAAGAAGTGCCGGCAGATGTTCGTCGCGCAGCCATGTTTCGAGCGCCCCGAGCGCGTCCACCGATGGAGCGTCGATGACCTCGACCAGCAACCCGACGTACGGTGCGTGCAGCGCAAGGTGTGGCTTCATCGGCCCCGGGTCACGTACCAGGCCGAATCGATAGCGCTGGAAAGCGGTGTACACGTGGGTGCGATCGGTGAAGCCGCGACCCCTCGGCATCAGTGCCTCGGCCATAGCGACGTACGACCACCGCTCGTTGTCGTTCTCGTGGCCTTCGGTAATCCAATAGAGCGAGATGTAGCAACCGGCGTCCGGCGGCTGCACCGCCGAGTCGGCGACCTGCGTGCGTCGCGCCCGCAATGCTCGGGGCGCTACCCACCGCCGGCCGGCGAACGTCCACGGGCCGTGCATGGCGCCGGAGTAGAAGTGATCGTCCTCGTACCACCGGTTGTACGCCTGTTCGTGGCCGACGTGCGGCTCGACCATGGTGATGAGTGCTCCGCCGATGCGTACGTCGTTCGGCAACTGCCGCGCGATCTCTTCGTAGGGGTCCATCGGCTGATCCTTCCGTCGGCGCGCACCATCGTTCCACGTCGCGGTCTGCATTGCGCCCGGTGAGCTGGTTCCGCAGAGCTCGCGGTCACACGTATGATCGCACCCATGCGACGCACCGAGGTCCACGCGATGGCTGAGACTCGTCTCGATGCGCTCGGTCAGCGCTACACCACGGCCCGTCGGGCGCTCGTGGATGTTTTGGCTGACGCGAACGTCCCCCTGGTGATCGGTGAGATTTCCGGCCGTGCGGAAGGGCTCACGGTGTCGTCGACCTATCGGAACCTCGCGGTGATGCAGCAAGCGGGTTTCGTGCGGCGCATCGTCGGCTCGGGCGAGTATGCGAGCTTCGAACTGGCCGAGGAGATGACCGGCCACCATCATCATCTGATCTGCACCGATTGCGGGGCGATCCGTGACTTCACGATCTCGGACGAACTCGAGCAAGAGATCGAAAGGGCCTTGCGGCGCGTTGCCAAGCGGCACGACTTCGGCGCGCGCGAGCATCGCCTCGACTTGGTGGGTGTCTGCGGAGCTTGCACGTGAACGTGGCGGCAGGAACCTGCCGAGCGGAGGGCGTCGTAGCTGGTCGCGCCGCATGCGCGACCAGCGCTGATCGCACCAGTACGGTGCAG
>JAYUFA010000444.1:0-3957 GCA_043738925.1 Actinomycetota bacterium | reverse complement strand
GGCGCGCTCCTCGGTGGTGTAGTCGCGGTCGCCTTTGGGCATCACCCAACCCGGCTCGCGTTGGAACACCAGGACGCGATCCGCGACCGTCGCGATCTCGGGCACGATCTGCGCGGCGCTCGATCCGGTGCCCACAATCGCGACGCGCTTGCCGTGCAGATCATGCTCGTGCTCCCAACGTGCCGTATGGAATTTCGGTCCGCGAAACCTGTCGAGACCAGGCCAATCGGGGTAGCGCGGGACATTGAGGAAACCAACCGCGCTGATCAGGACATGGCACGTAGACACCGTGCCGTCACCGAGCCGAAGCCGATAGGTGTGGGTCGCTTCATCCCATCGTGCATCGTCGACCGACACCCCGAGGCAGAAATGGCGGCGCAAGTGGAATTCGTCGACGACGCCGTCGAGGTAGGTCTGCAGTTCGGCCTGGCGCACATGAGTCCGCGACCAGTCTGGCCGGGTGAACGAGTACGAGTAGAGAAGCGAGTTCGTATCGACCTCACAGCCCGGGTAGGTGTTGTCGCGCCACGTACCGCCGATGCCCGCCGACTTCTCATAGATGGTGAAGGTTTCGATCCCGGCGCGTCGCAGCTTGACCGCCGCGGCAATTCCCGCGAAACCGCCGCCCACGATCGCCACCTGCGGCGAGCCGGTGCCTCCGAAGGCCTCACGTCGACGCGAGCGTCGCCGCAACGGCCATGCGAGCCCGATCCCCATCGTCTACCCCCGATCACGAGCGGACCAGTAGCCTCACCGCCGGGGCCCGGGCTCACTCTAATCCACTACATGATTACAGACGTGAGCCGGACACGTCGGTCTCCAACGAGACCGGCTAGCCGAGGCCGGGCGCTCCGGCGTACGCGGGCAGCGCTGGCTGTCCGCCGAGGTGGCAGTAGAGCACCCGTGATCCGGCCGGAATCTCGCCCGAGCGCACCATGCCGATGAGCCCCGCCATCGACTTCCCCTCGTACACCGGATCAGTGAGCATGCCTTCGGTACGCGCCGCGAGATGTATGGCATCGATCGTCTGTTGGTCGGGCACGCCGTAAGCCGGTCCCTCGTAGCCCGACACAATGGTGATCTCGTCATCGCGTAACGGTCGGCCGACACCGATTTTCGCGGCCGTATGAGCGGCAATCCGCGTGACCTGGTCGACGGTCTTCTCCATCGTCTTCGAAGCGTCGATACCGATCACGCGGCGGCCCGGGCGATCGGATAAGGCGAATCCTGCGATCATCCCGGCGTGGCTCGATCCGGTCACCGTGCACACGACGATCGTGTCGAAGAACACATTGCGTTCGGCCTCTTGAGCTTCGACCTCCACGGCCCAGTTGGCGAACCCCAGACCTCCGAGCGGATGGTCTGATGCACCAGCGGGGATCGGATACGGCTTGCCGCCCGCCTCGAAAACAGAATCGATCGCCCGCTTCCAGCTATCGCGGACGCCGATGTCAAACCCAGCGGGATCGATCCGGATGTCGCCACCCATGATCCGCGTGAGTTGGATGTTGCCGACCTTGTCGTAGTTCATGTCGGGCCAGTCAACCCAACCCTCCTGCACGGTGACACAGCCGAGCCCGAGATACCGCGCAACGCCGGTGACCTGGCGCGTGTGGTTCGACTGAATGCCGCCGATCGACACCAGCGTGTCGCAGCCGGTATCGATCGCCTCGGCCACGAGGTACTCCAGCTTGCGAACCTTGTTTCCGCCGTAGGCGATACCCGAGTTGCAGTCCTCACGCTTCGCCCAAATCTCCACGTGACCCCCGAGCGCGGCGCTCAACCGCCGGAGCGGGTGTATCGGCGAGGGGCCGAACAGCAACGGTTCACGACGGAAGTCGGACAAGCTCATGTTGGTACGTGCCCAAACCAGCGTGCGCGACGAACCGCGCCCCATTGCCGCTTGTCCTCAGCCATCGCGGCATCGGGCGCGGTGAACTTCGCCACCGGTGTGTCGTACGAGAGGAAGTTCACGTCGATGCGGCCCACCAGGTCGTCGCCCAGCTCGACATAGCAAGCCGACGCGCCATCGTACGGTGGTGGGGCCTTTGCGCCGGTGAGCTGTGCGATGAGCACCTCCGCCACCGTGGCTGCTTCGCCTTCAGCGATGCCTCCCGCCCGCGGCACGGGTGCGCTGGTGACGTCGCCGACCGCGAACACACCGGGAAATCTGGTCGCAAAAGTGCCCGAATCGACCGGGATCCAGCCGTCCTGCGCGAGCGCCGAGTTGCGCACGACCTCGGGGGCAATGTGGACGGGGATCCCAAGAAATAAGTCGTAGCGAAGCTCACGTCCGTCGTTGATGTGTGCCACGTGCGTTTGCGGATCGAGGTGGGTCACCAACGATGAGGGCCAGTACTCGATGCCATGCTCCTCGAGGATCGTCACGATCGCAGCAGACGTCCTCTTCGAGATCGGAATCGGCATCGGCATCGGCGAGACGAGATGGATCGTCGAGGCCTCGCGCAGCCCTCGCCGCGAGAGGAGGTCGTGCACCATGAGTACGGTCTCGTTGGGCGCGCCCGGGCACTTGAAAAATGGGCCGAGCACGCCGACGACGACGGCACCACCGTCGAAACGAGCGAGAGCCTCACCCGCGCGCTCCGCGCCGTTGTGCGAGTAGAACTCGTAGCCGTCCTCGACGAGGCCTGGCGTCGCGCCGGGGTCGTAGTCGGCCCCGAGCGCCACCACGAGAATGTCGGCGTCGTAGGTCGCGATGTTGGTAACCACGCGGCGCTGTTCGGGGTCGATCGACGTCACCGTTTCCTGGCGAAACTCCACACCGGGCTTCGCGATATCGCGATAGGGAAGCCACACCTGCGCAGGCGTCTTGCGGCCGAACATGATGTCGAGCTTGGAGAAGCCGAACATGAACGCATCGCTCTTGTCGATGAGCGTGACTCGGACCTTGTCCGGAACCGACTCCGCAAGGCGGGTTGCGAGCTCCAGACCACCAAAGCCGGCTCCGAGGATGACGACGTGTTTCTGCATGTCCGAACCGTAGTGCGCAGCGATCGGCATGTTCGATGGAGAAACGCAACGCTTCCCGCCGAGTGGTCGGCAAGGTACGAAAAGGAGTCAAATCACGCGCATGACCTTCATCGACATCCGAGGCGGGGTCGGCGTGGTCACGGGCGCCGGGAGCGGTATCGGGCAGGCCACCGCCGTAGAACTCGCGCGTCGCGGAATGAGCGTGGTCGTGAGCGACCTTCTCGAGGAGCGAGCGCTGGAGACCGCTCGCCGGATCGCCAGCACGGGCGGTGCGGCTGTTGCGTTGCGCGTCGACGTGACCGACGAAACAGATCTGATCTCGCTCCGCGACGTTTGCCTCGACCGATTCGGCACGATCGATCTCGTGATGAACAACGTCGGCGTCCTCGCCATGGGCCCACCAGAAACACTCCCGATCACCGAATGGCAACGAGTGATCGACATCAACTTGCTGAGCATCGTGCGCAGCAATCTCCTGTTCTTGCCGATCCTGCTCGCGCAACGTCGCGGCCACATCGTCAACACGGCATCCGTGTCCGGATTGCTGGCCCACGGATACGACCGACTCCCGTACGTGACGACGAAGCACGCCGTGGTCGCGATGAGCGAGTCGCTCGCGCTCTACCTACGTCCCCAGGGCATCGGCGTCACGTGTGTATGCCCTTCTGGTGTCTCCACCAACATCGCGGAGCAAATCACGTTCTTCGGAGCACCGACGCGACCCCGCGCGCCCGAACATCCGATCGTCGATGCCGACACCGTCGGACGGCTCGTGGCGGACGCGATTGAAACCGACCGCTTCCTCGTCCTCACCGTGCCCGATGTCGTCGACGAGCTCGTCGAGCGAGCTCGAGATCTCGACCAGTACATCCGCTATCGCACCAGCCCGCTCGCCGGACCAGCCTGATCTCCGACATTCCCCTGCGGCGAACACGGCGAACCTTGGCGGCTTGAGCGGTCTACAGT
>JAYUFA010000443.1:0-3994 GCA_043738925.1 Actinomycetota bacterium | reverse complement strand
CGAGCAGCGTCTCTTCATGCTGTGGATAGAGGCTGGGCTGAATGTACAACTGCGCGAGGTCGGTCTCGATCGCGAGTTCAATCATCGCCCGTGCTGGGCTGACGCCGCGCGACCGCGCCACATCAGCCACCGACGGGTTCGGCGGAAGTCCCCGCTCGTACACCTTGATGCCTTCGAAGTCGGGTTTGCGGGGCATGGCACCGATGCCGCGCCAGGCCGTGTAGTCGCCGGCCATCGCGCTGCGCTCGAGTCGATCTTGCAACGCGGGATCGCGCAACGCGCGCAGTTGCTCGGTGTGCGGCAGCGCTCGTAGAGCAACCCATTCGTCGAGCACGTCGAAGGGCAACTTGGTCGCGAACGACAGCAGCACCGAGATGCCGCGACAATGGCTTTGACCAATGATGCGCCCACCGCGCGCCGCGGCGGCATCGATCAGGTCGAGTGATTGGCGACCACCGCTCTGCGTGGCGATGATGCCGAATGTCAGCGGCACGCCACTGTTCACCGTGAGATCGCACATGCGGTCGAAAGCTCGCTGTCGCACCACGGGGTCAAGATCGGTCGAGCCTTCCGCCGCGCCTTCGAAGATGCCGACGCCAAGTTCGCCCATCACGTCGACCAGGCCCACGACTTCATCCCATGATGCAAGACGAGAGGCCACCGGCCGATTGTCCGAGGTCTCGTGGTGTTCGCTGCGCGACGTCGACAAGCCGAACGCGCCCGCACGCAGCGCGTCGGCGAGGTGACGTTGCATCAACGCCATGTCGTCAGGGTCGGCCTCTTGTTCGAACGCTCGCTCGCCCATTGCCCATGTACGTAGCGCCGAGTGGCCGACCTGGGCCGCATAGTTGATGCCCTTCGGCAGCGCGTCGATGGCATCGAGATATTCGGGAAAGCCCTCCCACGCCCAGTGGATGCCAGCGGCAAGCGCGGCGGGATCGATGTCCTCGGCGCGTTCGAGATTGCGCACCACGAGTGCCCGAGCCGCGTCATGTACGGGCGCGAGCGTGAAACCACAATTCCCCATCACCACCGTGGTGACGCCGTGCCAACACGAGTTCGCGCCGTGCTGATCCCAGAAGATCTGCGCGTCCATGTGTGTGTGGCCGTCGATGAACCCCGGGGTCACGACGAGGCCTTCTGCGTCGATCTCCTGGGCGCCTCGCTCATGGATGCGACCGACGCACGCAATGGCGTCACCGACGATGCCCACATCAGCTCGGTAGGAGCCAAGCCCCGACCCATCGACGACGGTGCCGTTGCGAATCACGATGTCGTAGATGGCCGTCACGTGCGCCCCCAGGCGAGCTGGTAATGGGGGTATATTAGCCGGGGAACGGCCCTGGGACCTCACCGCGAGAGCGAGCGCAACAATGACTTCTGCGTCCGCGACGCCAACGGTCGATACACGCAACAAACTCACCGACGCCGCGCTCCGTTTGTACGCCGAGCGAGGCGTGTTCAACGTGTCGCTGGCCGAGGTCGTCCGCGCGGCGGGCCAGCGCAACGCGTCGGCAGTCCACTACCACTTCGGTGATCGCGACCAGCTCCTGCTCGCGATCATGCAGCCGCACGTGGTCGTGTTGCGCGCCCGACGCGACGAGTTGCTGGCAAAGTCGATCGATGCTGCGGGGCCCGAGCCAGTGGTCGAGGCGTTGGTGCGTCCGCTCGTCGAACTGGCTCGTGAGGGGTGGCAAGCACGCGCGTGGATGAAGATCGGCCTCGAACTTGCCGATCACGTCGAGCGCGTGCCCTCGGAGCTCACCGCGCTGCTGTTCAAAGCCGGTGGCGGCGAAGTGCTGTCGGTTCTTGCAGAACGTTGCGCGCCACTGCCGCCCGAAGTGTGGCATCTACGCACAGCGATCTGCATCGGCTTCACCGCCCGCGCGGCAACCGAGCGCGCCCGCATAATCGACGACCAACCGCGCGCTCGACCGGCCATCAACGATGAGGCGTTCGTGACCAACCTCGTCGACATGTTCCTCGGCGCACTCACGGCACCAGCGCCGCGCGACCTCGGGATCTGAACACCATCGAAAACATCAACGCAATCTTGGGGGAACCATGATCGATCTGGTCATTCGCGGCGGAACCGTCATCGATGGCACCGGGGCGCCGGCCACGCGCGCCGATGTCGCCATCGACAAGGGGCGCGTTGTCGCTATAGGTGACATCACCGACGCGGCGCATACGACGATCGACGCCACCGGTCTCGTCGTTGCACCGGGCTTTATTGACGTGCACACCCACTATGACGCGCAGATCTCGTGGGACCCTGCAGTCACACCATCACCGTTGCACGGCGTCACCACCATCATCGGCGGCAACTGTGGGTTCTCGGTCGCGCCCATCGCCCCCGGCGATGTCGCGTACGTCAAAGAGCTCATGGCCGTGGTCGAAGGAATACCGATTGAGGCACTCGAGCAGGGAATGTCGTGGAGCTGGAACAGCTTCGGCGAATGGCTCGAACAACTCGAAGGCCGCATCAGCGTCAATGCTGCGTTCCTCGTCGGCCACTCGATGCTGCGACGAGCGGTGATGGGCGCCGCGTCGTTGACCGCAGTGGCTACGGTCGACCAGATCGCCGCCATGGCCGACATGCTCGACGGTGCACTCGAAGCGGGCGGTCTTGGCCTCTCGTCTGGATGGGACAACGTGCACGTCGATGGCGACGGACAACCCGTGCCATCGCGCGTGGCGGCCGCCGCCGAGTTCCTCGCGTTGGCCGATGTGGTCGGGCGCCACGAGGGCACGACGATCGGATTCTTCCCACACATGGGCGAGCTCCCCGACGATCGCATGCAACTCATGGCCGATATGTCGCGCCGTGCCAACCGGCCGGTCAGCTGGAACCTTCTCGGCAGCATGTCGCCCGTCGAGATCTACCAGCAGCAGCTGCAAGCATCCGACCGAGCCACAGAGCAGGGCGCTCGGGTGGTCGCGCTCGCGCTTCCCGACTTCCTGCGGCTGCGTGCCAACACGTTGCTCGACGCGCTGCCGGAGTTCGTTCCGGTGCTGGCGCTCAGCGAGGCCGCACGCCGTGAGGCGATCAAGGACCCTGCCATTCGGGCGTCGTTGCGCACGGCGGTTGAGCGCGCCGCCGCCTCGGAATTCGCGGCTATAGCGGCGTTCGATTTACTCGAAATCGCCGAGGCGCGATCACCCGCCAGCGAATCCCTTGTCGGCAAGACCGTCGCGCAAGTTGCGGCCGAGCGCGGTGTCGACCCGATCGACGTGCTCATCGATCTCGTTGTACCCGAGCGACTGCCACTCACGGTGATGTTGCCCACGATGGTGCCATCGCTCGGTGCATCCGTCGAAGGGTGGCGCGCACGTGCCGACATCTGGCGAGATGCGCGTGTGCTCGTTGGCGGCTCGGATGCCGGCGCTCACCTCGACCTCATGTGCCACGCCAACTATCCGACTGTGCTGCTCGGCCAATCGGTTCGCGAACGCAAGATCATCTCGATCGAGGAGGCCGTGCATCTGATGAGCGATGCGCCGGCGCGCTTCTTCGGCCTACGCGAGCGTGGTCGTGTTGCCGTCGGATGGCATGCCGATCTCGTGGTGTTCGATCCTGCGATCGTCGACTCGGGGCCATCGATCGCGCGCTGGGATCTGCCCGGTGGAGGCGAGCGCCTCTACGCCGAATCCGTCGGCGTGGCCCACGTTCTCGTCGGCGGCACGGAGATCGTTCGCAACTCGGCCCTGCTCGACGCGACCACTCCCGGACGCTTGCTTCGCTCAGGCCGCGACACCGATACCATCACCGTCTCCGGCGGCGCCGCCGAATAGATGGTGCGCGGCGCGCACCACAAGGAGACGATGCCAGTGGAGCTCGCCGGCAAGACTGCGGTGGTCATCGGAGGCGGCGGCGGTGTCGGTCGCGGCGTGTCGCTCGGGCTTGGCGCTTCGGGTATGCGCGTTGTGGTTGCCGACATCGATCTCGAGTCGGCGCAAGCCGTCGCCGTCGAAGTCGTGGCGGCCGGCGGAA
>JAYUFA010000442.1:0-10577 GCA_043738925.1 Actinomycetota bacterium | reverse complement strand
GCTTCACGTGTTCGCCCTGATCGACTCTTGGGCGTCGTGGAGAGCGGCAAAACGGACGCACGGTTCATGCGCAAAATCACCTCGGGGACTCTCGTAGCGCTATGTAAGAACTCTCGAAGTCTTCGGCGACACGGCGCCGTCGCTGTGCGGCGTACCCGGCGGATGCCGCAGCAAACAGCCCGATGATGAATGCGAGGCGCTCCGGCGTCGCAACGACGACGTTGACGAGCGGCTCGAGCGGGTTCGACGTGTTCAGTCCTCGTTGGATGATCCATGACCCCGCGACGGCCATGGCCGGAACTGCTATGCCGATGTTGGACCACCGTCGCCGCGCCAGCCACCACAGAGGCAGGCTCAGCACCACGTCTGCTGCAAGTTGCGCGACCTCGAGACCAATGTTGAATCCGACGGTGGGAACGATAAGCGCTCGGCCAGTCAGCCCAAGGTTCCCGAGCGTGCTGGAGAAACCGAACCCGTGAATCAGTCCGAACAGCAACGCGATCGCGGTCTCTGCGCGATGCGGGATGCATGGTCGAGCGACATGCATGGCGGTGACGAACACCGTGACCGCGATACCGGTTTCGACGAGTCGAGATGGCGGGTTCAGCGTGCCTGACGCGGCCAGGCTCAGGCTCAAGGAATGCCCCAGAGTGAACGCCGTGCTGCGTATGGCGAGCGCCGTGATTCGCGCCCGGGCGGTGCGATAGGTGAAGGCGGTGCTCGCGGCGAGCAACGTGATGAAGATGATGTGGTCGGTGCCCGAACGGAAGTGGTGGATGCCTCGATCGATCATCGCGCGGAGGCCGACAGCAGCGGGGTGCTCGAGACTGATCGCGAGCGTCGGGTGTCGGTGGTTGATGACGCCGAGGAGATCAGTCGTCGTGTCGCCGGTCGAGCCCGCGACGTAGACGTCATGTGCAGTGAGTTGCTCGGTTATCACGCGGTAGGTGAGCACGAACGAGTCCGGTGAATCTCCGTACACGGGTGATGCAGTCATCACCACGTGCAGCTGGTTCACTCCACCGATCGCGGTCGGCTCGAGTTTGTCGACGTGAAGCGGCCACTCGTCGCCCGATACCCCGGTTACTGCGATGGAGCGCGCGAACAGGTCGCGCAACAGGGTCGCATGTAACGCGATCGCCTCGTCGGGGTGGCTCGACAGGTCGGTCCCCGATGCTTCGTCGAGGAGGTTGAGCGGGATTTGAACGTCGAACGCGATGTCGTCGCCGTTCCGCGAGACCTTGACGAGGGTCGCGTCGGCAGGGTGCGCGTCTGCCGGCGATTGCCATAGCAGCGCAACGACGACCCAGATCGCAAGCACGAGACTCGCGACCGCAGCGGCGCGAACCCGTTGCTCAGGTCGCGCCGCGCGATCGTGGATCGCGGTCGCTTCGGTCATGATCGGGCCATCGCACGCCTTCGTCGAGAAAGTACGCACACCACCGCAGACGCGGCGACCGCGAGCACGCCGCCTGCGACTACCAACAGCGCGCCCGCGCGGTTCGAGGGCTTGTCAGATGCCGTCAGTGTTGACACGCCTCGGATCGATCTGTCCGCGCCGTCGGTGTAGCGAACGGTGATCGTCCTGCCCGACTCGTTGCGGTCGATGGACGCAAGGGTGATCGGACTGTTGGGTCGCGGTGTTATCGATCCTTGAACGGTTGTGTTGATCGTGCCGGACGGTGAAGTCGGCGCGTACGCGTTTGTTACCACGACGACCCGCTGGCGCGACGAGGGCGGAAGGTTGGCGTGAAGCTTGAAGACGATCGTCCCAGCCGCCGCGAGCATCAGTCGCTCCTCGGGGTAAATCGAGTTGTCCAGCTGAACCGGAACCGTCGCGCCGTCGACGACGACCGAGATCGCACGAGCGACCGCCGCCGCGTGTGCATCGGCTTCCGAGGTGGATATCGCACCGTCGCCGTCGCGGTCGACGTTGCCGAGGAACGCGACGGCGATTTCTGCGGCGGGTGTTAACTCGACGTCGAGATCAAGTGTGTTGCCAATGGGTGTGACGTACACCTGCTGGAGCAGTTCGTCCACCGGATGCGCGGCCGCCGGGGCCAACCCTGCGAAGGTGACACCGGCGATGACGGCGATGACGGCAGATCGTCTGCCGAAGTGCATCAGGAGAGCCCGGCTCCGAATGACGCGCCGTATTCGTTGGTGGGATCGCGGTAGATCCCGTGGATGTGGTTCGCGGTGTCGCCACCCATCGACTGCCCCGAATACTCGATCACGACGGAAGGACCGGTGACCCGGAAGTACATACCGCTTCCTTCCGTAGTAGGTCCATACCAAGCGAAGTACGTCTGGTCGAGTTGCGACGTAAGCGTGGCGATTCGACTGGCGGCATCCTCGGCATTCGCCAGGTTGCCGTAGAAACCGATGAGCTTCAGGAACGCTGCCTTCTGCGTTGCGGTCATGTCGGCCCCTGCGAGTCCCTCGGCCGCGATGGTCTTGCCGTCTTGGCCCGGGCCGAGCACCAGGTCGATGAGCGTGGACCCGCGCACCGCTTTCCCCTTCTGCGTCGCATCAAGCGAGTTCACAAGGCCGAACGCTGCGGACACGATGTCACCGAGCGGCTTCACTGTGGCTGCGTTCGCCGTGTAGGTGGCCGGCTGGACCCCGATGAAGCTCGGCGTCAACGAGAGGTTCGATCCCGAGATCGTGGCGTTGATAGTCACATGGTGGCCGCCCCACTGCCACTGCCACTTCGCCGTCGTCGACGGAGTTCCCATGATCGCGATCCAGTAGTACTTCTGCCCGTAATTGCCGCCGGTCACGAAGTCGTCGGCGGCCCACTCGGCGCGAACGCGGTTGTATCCATCGGCGCTCAGCGTGGCCTGCATTACCTTCAGCCACGCGGCCTGGGAAGCAGCAGTCATGTTGCCCCACATGATCCCCGACCGCGTGTAAAGACCCTCGGGAAGGTTGGACCACTTCTGACGCTGGGCGGTATTCGTGAAATCGAACGACACCGATTTCTTCTCGGCCGCAGTGAGCGTCGCAAGGAAATCGTTCGTCGCGGACACGATCGAAGGCGTGGCGTCTGTCGTCGAACCGGAAGAGCCCGATGATGCGGCCGTACTCGTCGCCCCGGTGACTGCCGTGGTCGTGGCGGACTGCACGGTTGTCTTTGCCGAAGAGCCTGTCGACGCCGCCGTCGTGGTCGTTGCCGCTGACCCAGTACTGTCGTTGCCGCACGCCGCCATGACGGTGAGCGCGAGAGCCACCGACAGAACCGAAAGTTTGCGCGAACCGGCGTTTTGGTACATCAGGTGCCTCCGTTTGCGGTGTCGTCGTCGAGCCTGCGTGTCGCTTGTTCGAGACCGCTCGCGCGTCGAGAATCCGGCGATCCTATGGCGCTTGTGGAACCCCCTCGACAGGATGGCCAACGTCTTACAAGAGATTTACATTCACATCGAATGAGTCCGATCGGCCATCTCAAGATTGCTCACCCAACTCGGGCGTCGAACCGTAACCCCACCCGCCCCAACGCCCGGATGGTCCGTCGCACGCACTGCGGCCGGGGGCGGCATCGCGCGTCGGCATACGATTGCGCCATTACAGTCTCGATCACTTGATCGAGATCGTGCGGTGTGCATCACATATCTGGCCAGGGGGACTCGATGGATAGTGTCTTCGCACATTTGCTCGCGCCTGGCCGCATCGGGTCGATGGAGCTGCGCAATCGCATCGTGATGTCGCCGATGGGCGACGACTTGTGCAGTCCCGATGGAACCGTCTCCGAGACGCAACTCGCGTACGCCGAAGCGCGGGCCCGCGGCGGGGTCGCATTGGTCATGTTGGGATCGGTGGCGGTCGCCCACCCCGCGGGCACGTCGAACAAGTGCCAAACCGGCATTTCGGATGATCGGTTCATCCCGGGGCTGCGGCGTCTGGCCGACGCGGTGCACGCGCACGGCAGCAAGATCGCGTTGCAGTTGACGCACGCGGGCAAGGTCGGGATCAACGACATGATTGCGGGTCGGCCCATGTTCGTTCCATCGCTGCCGAAGTCAGGGGATTTCGATCCCCTCTTCACGCAGGTGACAGCGCAGGAGGCGGCGAACCAGGCGGAGCCGTTCAGTTCGCCGACGTTCAAGATCGAGCACCATCCGATGACCACCGCTGACATTGCCCAGGTGATCGAATGGTTCGCGGCAGCGACGTTACGGGCCCGCAGGGCGGGCATCGACGGCATCGAACTCCACGCCGGCCACGGTTACCTGCTCGACGAGTTCCTTTCACCTGCCACCAACCTGCGCACCGACGAGTACGGCGGCTCGGTCGAGAACCGGGCCCGCTTGCTCACCGAGACACTCGCGGCGATCCGTGCGCGTGTCGGCCGCGACTATCCGCTGTGGATCCGGATGAACGGGCACGAGTTCTTCTACGAGGGCACCACGCTGACCGACGCCATCGAGACGGCGAAGTTGGCCGTCGCCGCTGGCGTTGATGCGTTGCACGTGTCTGCGTACGCCGATCCGTCGAAGGCGATCGGATTTTCGGAAGCCCACACCACGCATTTCCCAGGCCACTTCGTCGAGTACGGCCGCGCCATCAAACAGCACGTATCAGTGCCGGTCATCACCGTCGGGCGCATCGAACCGGAGTTTGGCGACCAGCTCATCGCGGACGGCGCCTGTGACTTCGTCGCGATGGGCCGCAAGCTGCTCGCCGATCCCGAGCTGCCGAACAAGCTCCGCGCCGGTCAGCGCGACGACGTGAAGCCGTGCATGTACCACTACCGCTGCATCAGCCAGATCTTCATCCGCGAAGGCGTGCGTTGCGCGATGAACCCGTCCACCGGGCGCGAACGCGAGCTGCAGATCAACCGCACCACGATCGCCCGCAAAGTCCTGGTGATCTGCGGAGGCCCTGCCGGCATGGAAGCAGCGCGCCTCGCCGCGCTCCGAGGCCACGACGTGATCCTCGCCGAAGCGTCGTCACGGCTCGGAGGCAAGCTGGTCTACGCGGCACGGACATACGCACCGAACGCGGATGTGCTGCGATGGCTTCAAGGCCAAATCGTCAAGCTCGGCGTGGACATCCGCCTTAACATCACCGCCGACGCGGAATTCGCCCGATCGAGCGGCGCCGATGTCGTCATCGCCGCGCTCGGCGGCGAGTGGTCACGGCCCAAGATCACGGGCGTCGATTCGGCGAACGTGCGCACCGTTGACGAACTCGACGGGTGGCTCGTCGGGGGCCGGCCGCTCGAGGGCGACCGCGTCGTGGTACTCGGCGGCGGCCGCGCTGGCATGGGCCTCGCTGACCTCGCGTCACAACAGGGCAAACACGTCACCGTCATCGAGGCATCGTCGGTCTTCGCACCGCAGATCGGTCTCGTCGCCCGATGGCGCCTCGTGCACGAGCTCCAAACCCGAGGCGTCGAACTGCTCAACGACACGGCCGTCCACTCCATCGATTCGCGCGGCGTCGGGGTGACAACGGGCGATCACCAACGTGTGCTCGCGGCCGACGTCGTGCTCGTCGTGTCACGTGTCGACGCCCGCGACGCCTCAGTCGACGCGTTGCGAGCGAGTGGCCTCGAAGTGCACGCAGTCGGCGACTGCACCGGTGCCGGCTACATCGAGGGCGCGATGCTCGACGCAGCCGAACTCGCGATCCGGTTGTGATGATGCGCGCGACGTGTCGGGCTGTGGTGTTCACCGGGAACGAAAGCTACGAGCTGCGCGAGTTCGCCGTCCCCGATCCGCCACCAGGCGGTGCGGTGCTGCGCGTCGAGGCAGTCGGCATGTGCGGCAGCGACGTCGCGCAATGGCACGGACTCGTCACGCTCCCAGGCATGCGCTATCCGATCGTGCCCGGCCACGAAATCGTCGGTGTGATCGAAAAGCTCGCACGCGACGCGGTGTTCGGCGTCGTCGAGGGAGATCGGGTCGCGGTCGACGAAGTCGTTCGCGGACCGGGCCCGCTGCGCGTCTACGGCTACACCGCCATGGACGACGCCGATGAGCCCGGCCTCTACGGCGGCTACGGCGAGTTTCTGCGCATCGTCCCGGGAACGGTGCTGCAACGGTTGACGGTCGACACTCCGCCCGAAGAACTGACGCAGTTCGAACCATTGGCCAACGCGATCAATTGGGTCCAGATCGCCGAAGTCGCCGCCAAACAGTCCATCGTTATCCAAGGACCCGGGCACCAAGGCCTCGCAGTGCTACAGGCAGCGCTCGCCGCTGGCGCGACCGATGTGGTGGTCACGGGCACCAGCCGTGACGGGCTGCGCCTCGATGTCGCCCGCGCGCTCGGCGCGCACGTCATTGACGTCGACGCCCAGAATGTGATTGCGGCGGTGCACGAGCGGACTGCCGGCCGTGGGGCCGACATCGTCTTCGACGTCTCCCCTGCGACTTCGACGGTGTCGATGTCGCTGTCGCTCGTCCGCGCCGGTGGCACGGTGTTGCTGGCAGGACTGAAGGAAGGCCGCCCCGTCGAGATCGTCAGCGACCAGATCGTCAACCGCTCTCTTCGTATCCTCGGCGGCTCTGCCTTCACTCCCCACTCACTCGAGTTGGCGGTGACCGCACTGAACGACAAGCGCGTGGACACGGCCGCGTTACGGGGCGCCGTGTTCGATCTTGATCACGTCGACGACGCGCTCGACCTGTTGCTGCGGCGCGATTCCGCCCGCGATGCCGTCCGTGTCTCCATTCGCCACACTCGCTGAATTCCGATCGGGGAACCAACCAATGCCACTCCACGACAAGGTGATCGCCGTGTTCGGCGTGGGTCCCGGCCTCGGCCGCGAGATCGCGAGGCTCTGCCTCCGTGACGGCGCGGCCGTGGCACTGGGCGCGCGGACACTGGACCGATGCGAGCAGACAGCCCGTGAACTCGACGGGGACCGGACGCGCACCGTCGCGCTGGCGGCCGATATCGATCAACAGCAGTCGGTCGACGCGTTCGTCGCCGCCGCGCTCGAACGCTTTGGACGCCTCGACGGAGTCGCGGTCGTCGCGGCCAACGTGACGACGCTCGCCGACGCTACCGGCATCGAAGACGACGTTTGGCGGTCATCGTTCGAGACCAACATCCTCGGCCCTCTCCACGTCGCGCGGGCAACCCGCTCCGCGCTGGCCGCTCGCGGCGGCGCACTCGTCTTGACGGGCACGCAGGCCGCGTACGATCCGAAGCCCGGGATGGCCGCGTACGGCGTCACGAAGATGGGCGCCCAGGTCTCACTCATGCACTACCTGGCACGCGAACTCGGCTCCGCCCGGATCCGCGTCAATTGTGTCGAGACCAGTTGGATGCTCGGTCCGCTCGTGCAGGGATACATGGATTACATGGCCGGCGAACAAGGACGAACGGCAGCCGACGTCATTGCCGACATCGCGAAAGGCTGGCCAATCCCGGACATGCCCCTCGACGAGGACGTCGCCGAATCGTTCGCGTTCTTGTTGTCGGATCGGGCCCGCATGATCACCGGCCAGACGCTCCGCGTGAATGCCGGCGAGTACCTCGCATGACCAGCGCTGTCCGCGCCACCGAGATTCTGCGCCGATTGGGCAACTTCGATTTCGAAGGGGTGCGCGAGATGCTGTCGCCGGCGTTCGTACAGGAGTATCCCTACCTGCCGACCCGCGATTCACCGAGCCGTATCGAAGGACCCGAACCATTCATCGCGTTCTGCCGCAATGGCATGACCGCATTCGAACCGTACGCGTTTCGCATCTCCGCGATCTACGAGACCACCGACCCTGCGACCGTGGTCGCCGAATACTCCTCGCACAGCCGCCTGCTGTCCACGAACGCCCCGTACAGCAACCAATACATCGGGGTGTTCGTGTTCGACGACGACGGGCAGCTAACGCTGTGGCGCGAGTACCTCAATCCACAGATCATCGCCGACGTCTTCGGTGTCTAGCGCGGAGCGCGCCACCACCGCGGCCGCGTTGCGAGCGCGCCGTCAGACGGGCGCAGCCAGCCGCGACCGGCTGCTCGACGTCGCCGAGGCACACTTCGCCGACTACGGCGTCGAAGGTGTCTCGATCCGCGCCATCAACGCCGCCGCAGAATTCGGACCAGCGGCCGTCAACTACCACTTCGGCAACAAGGACGACCTCCTACGCGCCGTCATCGAGCGACGTTCCGGCGAGATCAGCGCTCGCCAAGGCGAGCTGCTCGACGTCGCCGAACGAGGCCCACGCCCATCGACCCCACAACTCGTCAGCATTATCGCCGCACCGTTCTTCGAGCTCCTCGAACGTGATCCGGTCGCCGGCCTGCGCTGGCTACGACTCGCAACTCGGCTCGCGCAAGCCAACAATCCACTCGTCACCCGACGCGGGCGACCCGATCTGTTCGAAGAACGGCTCATGACCCAACTCGTCCGGCGCTACCCGACACGCTGCCCCGAATTCCTCGAGCCACGCTGGCGGCTAGCGATCCTCGCGCTCATGTCCCTGATCAGCGCGTCAGGCGACGAGTTTCCACCCGCAATGCTCATCCGCTTCACCGCGCGCGGCTTCGACGGCATGTGCACCAAGCCCTGACCGACTCAGCCCCACGTACACATGGCCCTTCGCGACCGTTCGATGCGGTAGAGCCCACGGAGGCACGCGATGTGCAAGTCTTCGGCCGTGCGCCCCGACGATCCCGCCCTCGGTCCTGCGGCCATCACGGTCGCGTGTGTCAACTTCGAGTCGGTGCCGCGCGACAAGGCCGCGACGCTGCACAAGATCGACGCCCGGATCGCCGAGGCCGCGACCAAAGGAAGCGACCTCGTCGTGTTCCCCGAGCTCGCGCTGAACAGCTGGGGCGAGTGCCCCGACTGCGCCGCCGAGCACCAGCCCTGTACGTGGCACCGCGGGCAGTGCGAGCCTGCTGACGGCGCGTCGTGTCACGCCATCATCGATATGGCAGCGGCGCACGGCGTGCACGTGGTCTACGGGTTCGAGGAGACCGGCGACGGGTCGAGCGGCGCGATCCACAACTCGGCGAACATCGTCGCTCCCGACGGGCTCGTCGGCACGTACCGCAAGCTGCACCTCGGCATCCCGCTCGAGACCGACCACTTCACGCCCGGCGACGCGCTCCCGGTGTTCCAGACCGACCTCGGCCCGATCGGCATCCAGATCTGTTACGACTTCTACATGGGTCCCGAGCTGAGCCGGGTGCTCGCGATGAAAGGCGCCCGGCTGCTGCTCAACCCCACCGGACGTTCCGCGCTCCCCCGCGCCCGCGAGCACCTCGAACAGGTCACCAACGCCCGGGCTCACGAGAACCTCATCGCGGCCGCGTCGGCCAACCGGGTCGGCACCAGCCACGGACCACCCGAGTGGGCCGGAGGCAGCGTGATCGCCGCCGCCGAGTGCCCCGGCTTCCCCATCACGCTCGCCAAAGCCGGCAACGAGGAAGAAGTGATCACCGCAACGATCGACTTCGCCGCGATCGGCAAATGGTACGACCTGCTCCCGTGGCGCGAGTGGCGCACCGGGCCCCAACGAGCGATCACCGACCTCGTCGGCCGCGAGCTCGCGGCCCAGGGGCGACAGGACGGCCCTGGCCGGCGACTGCGCGCATAGCTCATCTGGGCGCCTGGCCCCGACGATGCACGCGGATCGGCTCAGAGGCCCAGCACGATTCGCAGGCCGTCATCGATGGCATCGACAAGGCCACCAGGCAACTGGCCCACGCGTTCCGCCAGCCACGCCCGATCGATGAGCTCCAGTCCGAGCGGCACCGCGACCGAGTCCCTCGGCAGGCCCGTCGTGGCGGCACCGAGCAACACATTGCCAGCCAGGTCCGCTCGATCGAGGTTCGAGGTGAGCGGCACGACATGGGTCTGCCACACCTCGACGTCGAGAACCTCGCCGGCGGACACGACCACGCACGGACGTCGCTTGTCGAGATCGACCCAGTACACCGCACCGCGCGCTACCACGGCGCCGACCGCTCCATCCGCGCACCAACCGCCCGTGCGTCGTGTGCAACCCCCGGTTCGGCAGCGGCCAAGGCCGCGTCGACCAGCAGCTGTTCGCCCAAAGATGTCTTCGACTGCGCCGCGTAGCGCCGCAGCTGGTCGGTGACCCAACGGGAGAAGGGCACGTCGAGACTGTCGATGATCGGCACCACATCATCGGGCACGCTGATCGTCTTGTTCGGCATGTACGTATCATACGTACATATTCAGCCCAAACCTACGATCTCGCGTGAGCAGCTCCGTTTCCGCGAGCTCAGCCTACGTTCATCCGCCTCGCGCTGACATACTCCGTCAGCGCACGCCGCGGGGCACCGTTCGATTGCAGAACGCCTTCGATGGACATGCCTGCATCCGGGCGGCGGTATGGACCGTAGTGACTGTCAACCCCTTGCCCTGGAGGCATCCGATGCCCAAACTCCACCCGTCGCTACGCGTCAGGCTCCCGTTCCTCGTCGCAGGATTCCTCTCCTTCCTCTTCTCCGTTTGGCTGTACTTCGTGAAAGACGAGACCTCGGCGGGCATCTTCGTGGGTCTCTGGGTCCCGTCGATCCACTCGTTGGGCACTCTGTTGCTGGCCCCCGTGGCGGAGGTCGCGCCCCGTATTCGCAGCGGAGCACGCCGATGA
>JAYUFA010000441.1:0-4009 GCA_043738925.1 Actinomycetota bacterium | reverse complement strand
TCGCGGGACCACTCGGCATGCGCAGCGTACGTCGATACGTCGTGCCACATACTTCTTCGACACCGGGAACGGCGGTCGCCGCGAGGTGCCCGAAGAGGTTGTCGGGACACAGCGCACCTCGAAAATCGAGACGCGTGTCGACGGTGATCACGGGGCCGTCAGTGCTGCGGAGCGCGTCCGTCAGGTGCCCACGGGGTGACGTGCGCTTCGAGAGGGATCGAGAACGTCGCGAGCAGAGAACCGATGGCGCGGTAGCAACCGGGGATCGCGATGAGTTCGAGGAGTTCGTCGCCGTCGCCGAGCAGCGAGCGCGCGGCAGCAAGCGTCGAGGCCGACACCACGTTGGCGTCGAGCACCTCATCCGCCACGGCGATGGCCAGGCGGTCGGCTTCTGTCAGCACCGAGTGATCGTGCGCGGATCGCACCGCGAGGATTTCGTCGTCGGTCAAGCCGGATCGTTGTGCGATCGGCACATGGTTGCTCCACTCGTACACCGATCCGATACGCCAACCGACGCGCAGGATGACGATCTCGCGCAAGCGTGGATCGAGTACGCCGCGTATGACGGAAAGTTCGACCATCGCCGTGACGACCTTCGCGAGCTTCTCGTTGCGTAGCGCGAAGCGAACAAGGTTGACCGATGCGAGCGCTTCGAGAATGCCCGCAGCAACGGCGGCGCGCTTGGCGTCGTCGATGGACAACATCGGCAGAGGCGTTGCGTCGCGCGGCATACCGGTCAACGTCTGTGCCGTTTCACACAGAAACCGAGGCGAGCGCGTCGAGGACCTGACGCGGCCCGAGGGGTTGATCGAACACCGTCGCGCCGACGAGCGCAAGCGCATCGGCCACTGCGTTGAACACGCACGGTGGTGCGCCGATGGCGCCACCTTCGCCCATGCCCTTGAATCCGCCGGCGGTGTTGGAAGGCGTCTCGATGTGGCCGATCTCGAGGTCGGGGACCTCGGCCGCAGTGGGCAGCAGGTAGTCCATGAAGGTCGTGGTGAGCGGCACGCCTTCGGGGCTGTACTGCAAGTGCTCGTAGAGGACAGCTCCGATGCCTTGCACGACCCCGCCGGAGACCTGACCCTCGACCACGTTCGGGTTGATCATTTTGCCGCAATCTTCCGACACGATGTAGCGGAGGATCTTGACTGCGCCCGTTCCCTTGTCGATTTCGACGGTGCAGATGTGGCACGCGTTCGACCAGGTCGTCTCGGGATGGCGGTAGCGAATCGTCGATTCGAGCGCGACGTCGAGATCGACCGGCAAGGCTTGTGGTCCGTCGTAGGCCGCGCGCGCGACATCGGCGACCGAGATCGTGCGTGACGGCGTACCTCGCACGCCGATGCGACCCTCGTCGATTTCGAGATCAGCTGCGTTGGCCTCGAGGAGATGAGCGGCGATGTCGCAGATCTTCGCGCGCACGGCTTGCGCCGCGGCCACCGCTGCGCCGCCGACAATGTTGGCCGTGCGACTGCCCCCGGTGCCGGCACCAAAGGGTGTTTGTGCCGTATCGCCCTGATGCACCGTGACGATGTCGATGTCGACTCCGAGTTCGTCGGCCACCAACTGCGCCATCGTGGTTTCGATGCTCTGCCCGTGACTACCCGTGCCGAGATAGACGTCGACCGACCCACCGGTGGAGACACGGACCGTGGCGCCTTCGGTATGGAACGTGGCCATGTTCGTGGCCGACGGTTCGACGTACAGCCCGATGCCGATGCCGAGAAGTCGACCGTCATCGGCGAAGGCGCGACGCTGCTCGACGCGGAACGCGTCGTAGTCGATCATCGTGGCCGCCTGTTCGAGACATTCCGACGGCGTGACGATGTCGTAGGTCATCCCCATCGGGTTCGTGTAGGGCAGGTCAGCCCACTGAATCACGTTGCGGCGCCGCCATTCGAGCGGGTCAATGCCGACGGTGCGGCTCACGTGGTCGACCATCTGCTCGCGTGCCACGCTCTCGAAATTCCATGGGCCGCGGTACGCCGCCCGACCCACCGTGTTGGTGTGCAGCGCGGCCGTCGACCACGAGGTGCGTTGTGCCTTGTACGGTCCGGTGAGCAACAGACACGCCATTGCGCCCGCGGCGCCGACGCCGAACGCGCCGTAGTCCTCCAGGTGATCCATCTGCGCGGCGAGCAGATGGGCATCGGCGTCAAGCGCGAAGGTGACCGTGCCTCGTTCGAGTCGGGCGATGTTCGCTGCTACGAGGTTCTCGCGCCGGTCTTCGATCCACTTCACCGGACGTCCAAGGAAATGGGCCACCATCACGATCGCGATTTCTTCGCGCATCATGAACATCTTCTGTCCGAAGCCACCGCCTACGTCTTGTTGCACCGCTCGCACTTGCGTTTCGTCGAGCCCGAGGACCTGCGCGCAACGGCGGCGTACCTCGTGCGGGTTCTGCGACGACATGTGCACGGTCAGTTGCTGCGCGTAGCGGTCCCACGACGCGACGACGCCACGTGTCTCCATAGGAACGTTGGTGTGACGATGTTGCTCGAACGTCGCGGTGACACGGTGAGCCGCGCCGTCGATGACACCTTGGAGGTGATCGTCGACCGGAATCGTGATGGTCGCGCCGACGTTGGTGCCGAGTTCGTGGTGCACGAGGTTGCCTCGCTCGCCATCGGCTGCCGCAGTGAGGTAGTCGACGATTGGCGTCATCGGCTCGTAGTCGATCACGATCAGCTCGGCCGCATCCTCGGCGATGTATCGGCTACGGGCCACGATGACCGCCACCGGGTCGCCGACGTAGCGCACATCGCCTCGCGCGATGGGGAAATCGGGCGGAGTCGGCGCGCCCGCAGCGATGACCTGCATGACCGAAGGCACCATCGCGCCGGCGGGCACGACGAAGTCCTCACCGACGAATACGGCCGTAACGCCGTCGAGTGCGAGTGCGGCCGATGTGTCGATGGAGACGATTCGCGCGCGCGGGTAGTCGGAGCGCACGAAGTGCGCGTGCAGCATGCCGGGCAGCACGATGTCGTCGACGTAGGCGCCGTGGCCGGTGACGAGGCGCGCGTCCTCCTTGCGCAAAACCTTCTGGCCGACGAAGCGACCCGACTTGTTCTCGAACTTCGGTGCCGCAGCCAGGTGCTCAGGACGCGGGTCGACATGTTGGTCAGTTGCGGGGCGGTCGGTAGCACTCACCGGGCACCGTCGATCGCAAAGTGAGGCGCTGCCGCGCGAGCCGCGGCGATGATGCCCTGGTAGCCGGTACAGCGGCAGAGGTTGCCGCTCAGGCCGTCGCGTAGCTCCTCGTCGGAAGGCGTCGGATTGTCGCGGAGAAACGCCGTGACCGAGACGACGAAGCCGGGCGTGCAGAATCCGCATTGCAAGCCATGACACGAACGAAATGCTTCTTGCACCGGGCCGAGCGAGCCGTCGGGGTTGGTGAGACCTTCAGCGGTGACGATGTCGCCACCGTCGGCCTGCACCGCGAACAGGAGACAAGACCGAACAGCCTCACCGTTGAGCAACACGGTGCAAGCGCCACAGACGCCGTGCTCGCAGGCGAGGTGCACGCCCGTGGTGACGCAGTCCTCGCGCAGCGTGTCGGCAAGCGTCTTGCGTGGTTCGACGCGTACTCGATGGCGATCGCCGTTTACGGTGATCGAGACAGTGACCTCTTCGTTCATGCTGGTACTCCGACAGCCTCGGTGATGGCGCTGCGGATCGCGTCGGCAGCGAGTTGGGTTGCGATGTGGCGGCGATGCGTTGCCGAGGCGTGGATGTCATCGCCCGGCTCGGTGTCGCTCACCGCGCTTTCGGCAATTGTTCTCGGGTCGACCGTGCGCGCCGTCTGGCCCACCAGCGCAGCTTCGGCGGTGCGCGCTCGCAGAGGTGTCGTGCCCATGCCGAAGAACGCGAGTGCCGCGCGGTCGATGACACCGTTGCTGACGTGAACCGCAGCGGTTGCGCCCGCGACCGCAAAGTCGCCGTGGCGTCGAGCGAACTCACGTATCGCGAATCCAGAACCGGCTTCCCAAACCGGAAACTG
>JAYUFA010000440.1:0-4038 GCA_043738925.1 Actinomycetota bacterium | reverse complement strand
GCTTCGGCGATCACCTCATCGACCAGCTCCGGCGGGAACGTCCGACACAACACCCCCACCGACACCAGATCCGACAACCGTCGACCCGACACAGGCTTTTTCCAACCGGCACGTGGCATGCCACCAAACTACACGCGTGTAGTACTAACTGAACGGTATTGCCCCTAGACGCGAATCAGGGACCTCCGAAAAGGCCCCTGACCTGGTCTTATGTGGAGCGGATGACGAGACTCGAACCCGCGACATTCACCTTGGCAAGGTGATGCTCTACCAACTGAGCTACATCCGCATGCGGGTCGACAGCATAGCAACCGTGCTCGGTGCCACCACCGACCCGTGCGGATTTTGCCTCATCCGACGCGGGCTCGGACGATCGACGCCATGCGCTGTGCCAACTCGCGCTCGCTGATCTGGTCGATCGTCGTGGAGGTGCCTTCGAACTCGAAGATCAAGGCGGCGGTGCGGTCGTCCTGCCAGCCCTTGACCACAAGACCGCTCAGATACGGAACGATGGCGACATCGGGCTTCCACTCGCGATCATTGACGAACAAGACGCGGCGATCTGTCGCGACAGCCGCACCATCCTCACCCCCGAATCGACCCTGGACCACCACGTCGACGGTCTCTCCGTCCTCGAGGAGGGCCCCAAGGATGCCAAAGGCAACCCGTCCCGAGCGCTTCGAGAACATCCCGAGCTGACCGACCGCCTGGCCGAGCCGATGCGGGTCGGCCACGACCGGCGGGGCCGCGGGGGCGGTGGGCATCGGCGGGGGTGGTGCAAACCCAGCCGAGCTGGGCGCCCCCGGAGCTGGGTCCATCGGCATCGCAACTGCGGGCGGAACCAGAGGAGGCGGGGCCACCGCCGTTGTTGGTTCGGGTGGTGGCGCGGGCGGCGCAAACACCGCAGCGGGCGGCGCAGGCGGCGCGGCCGGCGGCGAAAACACCGGAGCGGCAGGTGGCGCAGGCGCGGCCGGCGGCGAAAACACCGCAGCGGCAGGCGGCGCAGGCGGCGCGAATACTGCGGCGGGCGGCGGCGAGGGCGGTGCGAATTCCGGAGCAGGCGCAGGCGGCGCGGGCATCGTGAACACCGACGCGGGAGCCTCAGGCAGCGCAGCGGGCATCGACAAAACAGGGGCCGGCGGCTCGGGCAATGTCGGCACAGAAACCGGTGCGGGCGGCGGCGGGCTGAACACCGGAGCGACCGGCGCCGGCGCCGGTGCGGGTGGCGCAGAAGCGGGTGGCGGCGGGGGCGCCCATGCCGGTGGCGGTGGTCCGGGGGGCGGAGGTGGCGCCCAGGCGGGCGGAGGCGGAGGTGCCATCGGGGCCGCGCTCGTCGGAGGAAGGACCGGCGGAGACGAAGGGGGCGGCGGGGCCGCGCTCACCGGAGGAAGGACCGGCGGAGACGAAGGGGGCGGCGGTGCCGCGCTCACCGGAGGAAGAAACGGCGGCGGAGGAGGCGGCGGCGGTACCACCGCTGGTGATTCCCCCGACTGGGTGGGGTCGAATGGCGAGGGACCGAAGGGATCCGCTGGCCGCTCGTCGTCGGACATGTTTGTCACGTGCTCCTACTTTCTCCGCTCGTGAGGCACGACCCTAGATCGGACGCCACGTTCTCGGCACGCTACGACGCGGAACGACCGCACCGGTCGATGCGAACCGCTACGCGACCGCCGTCACGATTTCGGACGCAGATCGACGCGGAACACGAGCACGCCATCGTCGATGGTTGCGGTCGCGTCGCCCATCATCGCGAAATCCTGAAAGTCGAGTTGCGCCTGACGCAAGAAGAGCGTGCGTTCCTCCCCACCAATGGGCGGGAGTTGACGCCGCTTCACCGCTGCTGCTCGCTCGCGGAATCGTCCGATCATTGCATCGAGATCAAGTCCGTCAGCCATGGCCACACGCTACGCGCTCGCGACGCCGACGCGAGCTATTCATCCCACGGTGCGTCGTTGGGGCGCGGCCGCGGATCGGGGCGAGGATTCGGACGCTCCTCGTCGTGCTCGTCCGCGCTCGGGAAGAACAAGGCAGCCAAACCCTCACGCGACGGCGCGACGGTTTCGCTCTCCGCGGCCTCACCAGCGTTCGCGGCATCAAACGTAAGGGTCGTTCCGACGAAGCTGGCCGCGATCGCATCATCGAGCCGTTGCGATGCTCGTTGCGCGCTTGCCTGCGCGAGCCGCACGCGGCGCCGAGGACTCGTGTGCCACGCATAGACCAAGCCGAGCAACGCGCCCGCGCCTGCAACGCCGAGCAATATCCGGATGATGCTGTTGATGCGATGTCTCGTCGCATCGCCGCCCGACTTCGCCGGCGCGGTCGATGTGGTGATCGTCGCGTTGCGCGAGGTTGACGGAGCGATGACCGCGACCACGGTGGTGGTCGTGGTGGTCGACGAGCTGGTTGTGGTGCTGAAACGCGTACTCGTGGGCCGCGCCGCGGTGGTGGTCGTGATCCGCCGCACCGTGGTCGCGACGGTCGTCTCGGGTTCGGTGTCAGGAGGTTGCGATGTCGGCGCCTCTGTGGGCGCCGGCGTGACCGTGGTCGTTACGACGACACTGCTCGATGGCAACGTGGAGGTACCCGCGAGAGTTGTCGACGGACCACCAGACACCGTCGTCGTTGGCGCCGTGGTGGCCGGCTGCGCGTCGACCCGGTGCGGCAGCATGACCACACACACCAACGCGGTCGCGACGACAATCGCCGCGCACGTATGGCTGTCGCCGACGAATCGTTCCCGCACGTACCTTCCTCAACCCAACTATCGACCACACCGATTCGGCGATCGTAGTCGTGCGCACCCCCAGCCCTCGCGCACCTGAGGAGTCCTCATGGCTTGCGCTCCACAATCGCAAGACACGCCTCGCACCAGTAAGTGCTTCGTCCACCGACACGTTCCCAGGCGAGCGTGTTCGCACAGCGAGGACATCCGGCGCCGCGAGCGCGGGCCGGTTGCAGGTCACCGGTATGTGATCCCCCGCGGGCGTCGAGCTCTCGCAACACCTCGCGCATCGCCATGTGCAACCGCTCGACCTCGCGTGGCATCAATGTGGACGCGGCGCGGCGTGGGTCAACGTGTTCACGCCACAAAATCTCGTCGGTGAGCAGATTGCCGAGACCGGCAATGCATGTCTGGTCCATCAAGCGCGCCTTGACGGCGCCGCGTCCGCGACCGAGCACTTCGATCAGCGCCGCGCACGTCAAGGCAAGCGCATCAGGACCAAGACGCGATTCGTCCGGCGCGATCTCGACGCCACCGAGGCGGCGCGGATCGTGCATCACGAGCGTACGGTCATCGTCGAAAACGATGCGAAAGCGCTCCCACGCGGGCTCGACACGCGAAGACCCGTACTCGAGATCGCCGATGCCCGCAACGCCGTCGACGAACAAGCGACCGGTCATGCCAAACCGCAAACCAAGCGTTGGACGCTCGACGAAATCAACGAGCAGCAACTTGCCGATTCGGCGGACCGCGCGCACGGTTGCGTCGGTCGCAACCGCTTGCATGGCCGACGCATCAGCGCCGCGCTTGAGATACCACGCATCGGGTGTATCGACGCGCGCGACCTGGCGACCAACGATGCGCGCCGCCAGGCGCTCGTAACGAAGGACCTCCAAAATTTCGGGCACGCCGAACTGCCGCCCGCCGCTTCGCTAGCCGGCCGAGGCCGCGAGCGCCTGGCGAAAATCGACAAGCAGATCGTCGGGGTGTTCCAGCCCCGCCGACACGCGCACCGTGCCGGGGAAGATGCCGGCGTCGGCAAGTTCCTCGGGCAGCAAGCCCACGTGCGTCGTGGACGCAGGATGAGTCACCAACGTCTCGGGACCACCGAGCGACGTGGCCAGTTGCGCGATGCGTGTCGCCTCGACGAAGCGTCTGCCCGCGTCGAGGCCCCCTGCGAGATCGAACGCAAGCAAACCTCCGGACAAGGCCATTTGCCGCTTCGCCAACGCGTGCTGAGGATGCGATGCCAGCCCCGGATAACTCACCGCGGAGACCAGCGGATGGCCTTCGAGCAGTTCCGCGAGTCGTTGCGC
>JAYUFA010000439.1:0-4068 GCA_043738925.1 Actinomycetota bacterium | reverse complement strand
TGCGGCAGAATCGTCGTATGCCCGAGCCCGAGTGGTTGGCGCGCGTCGCCGAGGTCCCCGTGGCGCGGTTGGCGACCACGTCGGTTCGCAGTGACGCCATCGACCTGGTGCCGGTCACCTTTGTCATCGTCGATGGCTGCTTCGTCACCGCGGTCGATCACAAGCCGAAAAGCACGCGCTCGCTGGCGCGCCTCGACAACGTGCGCGCATCGCGCCGGGCCACAGTGCTGATCGATCATTGGGACGACGATTGGTCGCAGCTTTGGTGGGTGCGCCTGCGCGGCGAGGCAGCGGTCGTCGACGACATGTTGTCGCCGGACGCGGTCGCCGCAGTCGATGCGCTTGTCGTGAAGTACGAGCCCTACCGCTCGCATCGCCCTGCTGGCCCGCTCATCGTGATGACGATCAACGACGTGAAAACCTGGTCAGCTGTCCCCTGATCCTCAGAGGTTCAGCGGATAGGTCAAGCGTCGCGGGCGTGCTAGTCGAACCAGCCGAGTACATCGGCGACGAGGTCGGTTGTGCCAGCCTCGTTGTAGAGCGACACTTGGCCCGCGGGGCTGACGCGGGCGATGACCAGGTTCGAGCGGCTCTGGCCGGCGACCACGTTCAGATTCGACGCGTCGGGGCGAGGTTGATCGGTGGGCCACACGGTCACGTACGTCTTGGTGGTCGGTCGGGTGGCGGTGACGTTGAGCACGACCGCGGAAACTCCCGTCGGCGGCACACCGCCGAGACCCGCGACATGCAGAGTGATCGCGCGGTTTGCGCCGACCGGCGTTGACGAGCGCGTGTCCAGCACGCGGCTGGGCGCCAAGGGCGTGTAGTTGCCGCTCGGCGCAGGCGCGGTACCGAAGTATCCGAGCACGTCGGCGATGAGGTGCGTTGTACCGAGGTCGTTCGAGAACGACACCATGCCGCCGGCGCCGAGGCGAGCGAACACCAAGTTGGGCGCAGTTTCGCCCGCGACCATGTTGAGGCTCGACGCGTTGGGCCGCGCCTCGCCCGTAGGCCACACGGTGATGAAGCTGCGGTCGCCGGTGGGGCGATCGGTTGTCACGTTGAGCACGACGCCGCTCACGCCGCTCGGTGGCACGCCACCGCGGCCACTGATCGAAACGTTGAACGACGCGCCGCCGTCGAGCGCGCCCGGCGCGCCGAACGATCGGCGCGTATCGAGCACACGCGCGGGTGTGAGCGGCGTGAACGAAGCGCCTGACGCCGTGCCGTCGGCGAACCAGCCCACGACATCGGCCAGCACCTGCGTGGTGCCCGAGTCGTTGTAGATGCACGCACGGCCATCGGTTCCAACCTTCGCGATCACAACGCCAGGGATGGTCTGGCCCGCGACCATGTTGAGGTTCGACGCGTTCGGACGCTTGACATCACTTGGATGCACCGTGAGGAAGCCGCCGAGTGTCGCCTCTGTCGCGGTCACGTTGAGCGCGACTGCCGAAACGCCGGACGCGGGCACACCACCGACGCCGCGCACGAGCACGGAGATGGCGCGCGTGGGACCGACCGGGAAGCGGGCCGCGCCGATCGCGTTTCGCGTGTCGAGCACGCGCGTCGGACTGAGTGGCGTGAACGTCCCTCGGGCCACAGACGCGGAGGTTTCGCCGCTGCCGCAATCACCGCCTTGGTTGAACGGCACGACGGCCAGCCCTCCGCCGTTCGTCATCACCACTTCGTCGATGGCGAGGCGCCGTTGACCTTGTGACGCGCACAGACCGGCACTATCGCAATTCGGGTTGGTCGGGTAGCCAACGTAAGGCGCGAGCCAGTAGTGGTAGCCGAGCATGAGGCGCCCGTTGGCATCGACGAACGGCGTGGGGCCGCCCGGGCCGAGCCGAGCACCGTTGCTCGCGAGGAGTGGGCCGGCCTGGGTTGCCTTCGTGCACGGGCCGAGCACCGACGCGCATTCGGCGTAGCCGATCGCATACGAGTCGCTCTGCCAGTTGCCCGCTGAGTAGAAGAGGAACAGTCGTCCGTTCCAACGCACCATCGCCGGGTTCTCGGTGACGTCGTGCTCCCATGTGGCGGTCGTCTCGAGCAGCGCAGTAGGCGCGGTCGCAGCGGCGAAGCTCGTACCGCTTGCGTCGAGCCGCTGCACCCAGGTGCGCGTCGGCTGCGACCCGGGCACACCTTCGCTCTTCCACACGAGATACGGCGTGCCGTCGCTGTCGACGAGCGGTTGCGGATCGATCGAGCCGTTCGGATCGCCTTGCACGTCGCAGACAAGCGGCCCCGTGGTGTCGTCGGCGAACGGCCCGAGCGGCGAGATCGATGTTTCGACGGTGATGCAGAATCGGTCTTGCGTTGTCGACACGCGAACCGCGTGGAAGACCACGAAGTGCGAACCGATCTTCGCCGCGCCAGGCGCCCACACCTCCTTCTTCAGCCGTCCACCGACGTTGCGCGTGACCGCCCACGACGCAGGCTGGGGGAGACCGTCGTTGAAGAACGGATCGCTGACACCCCACGGCGCGCCCGAATATGCGGGGCGCGCCGTCCAGTGCACGAGGTCGGTCGACGACATGATCGGCAGGTACGCGCCGCCGGTGGTCGCGCCGTAGGCGTAGTAGGTCGCACCGTCACGAATGATCGACGCGTCGGGGAAGTTGCTGTTCTGTTGATCGGGCCGTGAAAGATCGAGGTAGGTCGTCGACGGTTTGAACCACGGCGCGCCGGGGTACGCGGCTGCGGGCGATGTCAGCCCGAGCCCCGCGCCCGCCAGCGCGGCCACGACAACGAGCGCGGCCGTGCGCCGACGAAGACCCATGCCGTTCATGTCGGCCGCCGCGCGCGGCGCCTTGACGGATTCATCTCACGATCTCACTACAGAGATGGAAGCGGGTTCGAAACCTCAGTGTTTGGCCTTCAGCGGGGTGGTCTTTTTGGTGTCGGCGGTGACTGCGGCGTCGGTGAAGACGATCGGGCGGAACTGGCGGGCGGAGAACAGCCGCATTTGATCCGAGAAGAACGGCGATTTCGGATCGCCCGATTCGCCGTAGGTGAGGATGGCCTCCGCGTGCGGCCCGGCCTTCGTGAACTCCATGGTCATGATGAAGCTGGTGCCGCGGTTGGTGGCATAGCCGTCCTTCGTGAGGCGCTTGCTACCGTCGACAACGGTGCCCTTCGGCGTGATGGCCGGTTCGGTCGTGCTGACGTTCGCCTCCCACCCGGTGGCGTCTTCGACACCTTCGATCGTGTCGCCGCCGCCGACGGGGATGCGCACGCCGTCCTTCATCGTGTATTGCATGTCGCCGAACTTCGCGTCGAGCGCGAAGCCAGCGCGTTCGAAGTTGCGTATTGCCTTCGCCAAGTTGGTGCGCGCCAGTTCGGCGTCAGCCAGACCCGACGGTGTGTGAATCGGATCGGTCTTTTCGAACGGTTTGGTCATGAACGTGCCGTTCACGACATCGGCCGGCGACCATTGCGCAATGAACTCACGCCACACGCCCGCACCGACAGCATCGATGTTGTACGTGCGATCCCATCTGGCGAGCACGTCGCATGCCTTGGTGAGATCGACCGGCACACTGTCGAGCACTGCGCTCGGCTTGGCCTTGCAAGCCGCGACGACCTCATCGACCAAGAGCTCCGCGGTGTACACCTTGTTCGACAACGCGGCGGTCTGAATTTCCTTCAGGGACCACTTCCCATCGGCACCCATCGGCCCCGTAGTCGACGTATCAGTGAGCGTCGTCAAGTTGCGTCGCGTGCGTGGCGTGCGCGCCGTTTCCGCCAAGCCGTGCAGCGGCGAATAGCCGGTGAGCGGTGAGGCCGGATTCGTGAGCCAGTAGCTGTCGTTCGAGTTGAAGATGAAGTCCTTGCGTTCGAGTTGAGGCACCTTCGCGAACGGCACCAGGCCGGGGCTGCGCGACCCGGCCTCGACCTGCCATTCGAAACGCGAGTCGCTGCCGTCGAGCACGACGAAACCTTGTGCATCAGCGGCTTTGGTGAACGGGTCGTTCTGACGCTTGTCGAGCCAAATCGCGAGCGCGACGGGTGACAGGTTCGGCGTCGGCGTCGAGTCGACGTACCAAGCTCGCCCGTCGGCACTGG
>JAYUFA010000438.1:0-4068 GCA_043738925.1 Actinomycetota bacterium | reverse complement strand
CGAAGAACACGCCCCACCACGGGCCATACCGGTAGCCGGTCCAACCCGCGCCGATGGTCCCGAGCAGCATCATCCCCTCGAGCCCGATGTTGACGACGCCAACGCGCTCGGCGAAAAGACCACCAAGGCCGGCGAGGAGAATGGGGATCGACAGCAACAAGGCTGCGCTAAATGTGCCGCCCGCGGTGAGGTCCGACGTGCCGGTGACAACACGCAAGACCGACAGTACGAAGACGCCGACACCCGCGTAGACCATCCAGCGCGCGGCCGCGCTCTTCGGCATGACAAACCGGCGGCGCGAGCCGATTAGAGATGGTGCTGACAACGTGCCGGTCATGCGGGCTGCACCTCCGTAGCTATTGCGGCGGTCGCGTGCGCTGCGGCTCGCACGCCCGCGGCAGCATTGCCGCGCTTGATGATCTCGTAGACGATCATCGCGGAAAGCAACAGCGTGCCTTGCATGATCTTCGCGATCTCCGCCGGGATGTGCGCTCCGCTCAGCCCGATCGACGCGATCTCGAGCGCGCTCCATACGAATGCCGCGAAGGCAATTCCGACGGGATGATTGCGGCCGAGGAGCGCCACGGCGATGCCCGCGAATCCGAGTCCCAATGGAAACTGGTCGCCGTAGAGATGACCCTGCGAAAGCATTTGGCCCATGCCGACAAGGCCTGCCAGCGCTCCGCTCATGAGCATCGTGATAATGATCATGCGGTTCGGGTTCACACCCGCGGCACGCGCGGCACTGGGGTTGGCGCCCGACATACGCAGATCGAAGCCAAATCGGGTGCGCCACACCAACGTGTAGAACACCACGCCGACGATGATCGCGACCACGAGATAGCCGTGCAACCGCGTGCTGGCCGGAAAGTGGAACCCGAGTTTCTCGATCATCGCGTTGAGATCGGGCATCCAGCCCGCTCGCGGCAACAGCTTCGTCTTCGGAATGAGGTCGTTGGCGTTGTTGCGGAAGCGAAAGTGGCTGTCTTTTTGCCAGAGTGACAGCAACGCGATCGTGATGCTGTTCAACATGATCGTCGCGATGACCACGTTGACATTGCGCTTCACCGCCAGCACGGCCGGCACACTGGCCCAGAGTGCGCCACCGACCATCGCGATCAACAAGATGGCGGGCAGCTGGATTGCCGCGGGCAGCGACAACTTGGCGCCGATGACGGCGGCCCAGAACGCCGCCATGTGGTACTGGCCTTCGACCCCGATGTTGAACAGGCCCATCTTGAACCCGATCGCTGCGGCGAGCCCGGAGACGTAGTAGGGCGCGGCGTCGTTGATCGCATCGACCATGGCGTCGGTGCCGTTGATGTGTTGCCACATAGCGTTGTACGCGTCGAGCGGGTTGTAGCCGGTCACGAGGAGCACCAGGCTCGAAAGCAAAACGGCCACGGCGAAGGCCGCGATCGGTGCACCCACCAACTCGATCAGCTTGCGTCGATTCACCGCGCGGCCCCGGCCTCGACGACGCCGACGTGGGCACCGGTCATGTAGGAGCCGAGCTCGCCCGGCGTGATATGCGCCGGGTCGAGGTGGGCGACGATGCGGCCCTTGTAGATCACGAGCAACGAATCGCTGAGGCCGATGAGCTCGTCAAGGTCTGCCGAAACCAGCAGAACGCCAAGCCCCGCGGCGCGGGCATCACGGATGGCGTCCCAGGCGACGGCTTGCGCACCGACATCGATACCTCGCGTCGGATGCGCGGCCACGAGCACCTTCGGTTCGGTCATCATCTCGCGGCCGATGAGCAGCTTCTGTTGATTGCCACCCGACAGCGCGACCGCCGCGACCTCTGGCCCCGGTGTGCGGACATCGAACGCGGTGATGACCTCGCGCGTGCGTCCGATCGCACCGTCCTTGTCGATCCAGGGCCCGTTCACGAATGGCTTGCGGGTCTGATGGCCGAGCATGACGTTCTCCCAGAGCGGAGCGTCGAGAACAAGACCGTCGTGATGGCGATCCTCGGGGATGTAGCCAAGCCCGAGTTCGCGTCGATGACGAGTGGACAGCGCAGTGACGTCTTCATGCTCAAGTTGAATGGAGCCGGTGTCCGGTTGGCGCACACCGATCACGATGTCGAGCATCTCCCGTTGGCCGTTGCCCTCGACACCTGCGATGCCGACGATCTCGCCGGCGTGCACGGTCACGTCGACATCTGCGAGCACGATGCGCTCACCCTCGTGCAGCCCAAGACCAACAAGAGCGAAGACGACTTCGGAACGCACGGTGTCCTCGCGCGTCTCCGGCGTTGGCAACTCGCTGCCGATCATGAGCTCGGCGAGACCGTGCGCGTCGACGTCGGCGGGAAGTACGTGCGCGACGGTGCGCCCGGCGCGTATAACCGTGATCGCGTCGGCTATCGCGAGCACCTCGTCGAGCTTGTGCGAGATGAAGATCGCCGTGACGCCCTCTTCGGTCAACCCTCGGAGCGACGCGAACAGCTCGTCGACCTCATGCGGTACAAGCACCGCAGTGGGCTCGTCGAGGATCAGGATTTTCGCTCCGCGATAGAGCACTTTCAAGATCTCGACTCGCTGACGTTCGCCGACGCCGAGATCTTCGATGGTGGCGTCGGGGTTGACGTGAAGCCCGTAGCGTTCGCCGAGTGCGACGATGCGCTCACGCGCACCTTCGATATCAAGACGCCATTTCTTTCCCGGCTCGTCACCGAGGATGATGTTCTCGATGACGGTCAGGTTGCCGGCCAACATGAAGTGCTGGTGCACCATGCCGATGCCCGCGGCGATGGCATCGCGCGGCGACTTGAACGAACGGAGGGTGCCCTCAACGGTGATGGTGCCCTCGTCTGGCGGTTGCTCGCCGTAGAGGATCTTCATCAGCGTGGACTTGCCCGCACCGTTCTCCCCCACGATCGCGTGAATCGATCCACGATCGACGATGAGGTCGACTCCGTCGTTCGCGATGACACCAGGGAAACGCTTGGAGATGCCCCGCAGCTCGATGGCAACAGCATCACTCATGGATACCGCTGCCCTTGGCGCGACGCGGGGGAGCCAGCGCGGACGCTGGCTCCCCCGACGTAACAACGCATTTGTTCACAATGATTCGCTCAGGGCTTGCTAGGCACCGTGATCTTGCCGCTGATGATGTCGGCCTTGTAGGCCTCGACCTTCTTGATCGTGTCGGCGGTCAGGAAGTTGCCCGACGTCGCGTAGCCGACGCCTTCGCCCTTCAGGTCGAGCACATCAGCCTTGCCACCAGCGAACGTACCGTTCACGTAGGACTTGATGCTGTTGTACACGGCCACATCGACACGCTTGAGCATCGAGGTGAGGACGAACGGCTGAAGCGCAGTACCGATGGTGTTGTACTGGTCACTGTCGACACCGATACCCCACACCTTCTTGGCTGCGCCGTTGGCGTCGGTGTAGGCCTTGGCCGACTCGAACATGCCGCTACCGGAGCTGCCGGCGGCGGCATAGATGATGTCGGTACCGGCTGAGTACATCTTGTCGGCGATGACCTTGGCCTTATCGGGGGCGGTGAAGCCAGAGAAGTCGCCATCGGGAGTGATGTATTGCACATCAACCGTCACGGCGCTATTGGCAGCCTTGGCACCCGCCACGTATCCGGCGGCGAACTTCTTGATGAGGTCGTTGCCGACGCCACCGATGAAGCCGATCTTCTTCGACTTGGTTTGCAATGCCGCTGCGGCACCGACCAGGAACGAGCCCTGCTCCTCGGCAAAGGTAACCGAGTACACGTTCGGCTGGGTCACGACGGAGTCGACGATGCTGAACTTCACGTTCGGGTTGGCCTTGGCCGCGTCTTCAATCGGGGTTGCCCAGAGGAAGCCGACCGACGCAACCAAACCGTTGGTGGTCGCAAGGGCCTTCGCGCGTTCGGCGCGATCGCCTTCCTTCGCCTGCACTGACTCGCTTGGCGCAATCTTGAAGTCGACCGCTGCGCGGTCGAGGCCGCACGCCGCGGAGTCGTTGAACGACTGATCACCACGTCCAGCGAGATCGAACAGCAAGCCGACCTTCTTGCCCGCAGGATCGCCCTTCTGTGCGGTCTTCGGGCACGCCGTGGATG
>JAYUFA010000437.1:0-1504 GCA_043738925.1 Actinomycetota bacterium | reverse complement strand
CCGGTGCCATCGAGCGACTTCATGACCCACCTTCCCAAGAAACGTCGAGCAACCGGTACGCGCGTCGAGACCCGAGGCGCGTGACCGTGTAGCCCTCGGCGGTGAGCCACGCCGCGAGCGAGTCGCTGCCGAGGTGGCGCTGCACCACGAGTGACGCGCGCGCGCCCGGCTGCAGTCGCCGACACCACCGTTGCAGCAACTCGTGCAGATGTTCCTTGCCAATGCGTATTGGAGGGTTCGACCAGATTCCGGCGAAGCGAAGGTCTGGTTCGATCTCGTCGGGGCCGCTCACGATCACGTTCGTGAGTCCGAGGGCCGCGGCATTGCGTGCGCACAGACTGCGTGCCCGCTCGTTGATGTCGATCGCGTACACCGTCGCCTTGGGTGCGCGTCGTGCCAGCGTGAGCGCGATCGGGCCGTAGCCGCAACCGATGTCAAGAAACGGGCCGGCACTCGCGGCATCGGGGCGAGGGCCCTCCAAGAGCAGGTACTTGGTGCCCGGATCGACCGCCGACGCCGCGAATACCCCGCGGTCGGTACCGAGGCTGATCGCGCCGTCGGGCAGCGTCAGCACCACCGACGCCTCGCGGTGCGCGGTTGCCGGCACGGGATCGAAGTAGTGGGGCACGACGAAAACCGTATCCGGATAGCCTGAACTCCATGGCGCCCTACCAAATTCGCGTCTTCGGTGACCCAGTGCTCAAGCAGGTCGCGAAGGAGATCACCAACGTCGACGGCGCATTGGTGAAGCTCGCCGAGGACATGCTCGTAACGATGTACGACGCTCCCGGCGTTGGCCTCGCGGCGCCGCAGGTCGGTGTGCAGAAGAGGCTGTTCGTGTACGACTTCGGTGATGGTCCCGCGGTTTTGGTGAACCCCGTGCTGAAAGAGTCCGACGGCGAGTGGCTCTACGAAGAAGGGTGCCTGTCCGTGCCGGGTCTTTCGTGGGAGATCGTGCGCCCGAATCGCGTCCACGTTGTTGGCTACGACCTCGACGGAAACGATGTCGACCTTGAGGTGCAAGAGTTCGCGGGCCGACTGTTTCAACACGAGTTCGATCATCTCGACGGCAAGCTCCTGCTCGACTACCTCGACGACGAGCAGCGTCGCGATGCCATGAAGGTTTTGCGCGAACGGGCTATGAACATGCCCGAGCCTGAACCAGCGCCGCCCAAGCGTCGGGGGCTGTCATTTCGGTGAGCGAGCCCTCAGCTCGACCCCATCGATTGGTATTTCTGGGCACACCTGACGTGGCGGTGGCGCCCTTGCGCGCGCTTCACGCAGCCGGATACGACATCGTCCTCGTGGTCACGCGCGCCGACAAACGCCGCGGCCGTGGTGCCACGCTTGTGCCCTCGCCCGTCAAGGCGGCCGCGCTCGAGATGGGGTTGCGCGTCACCGATGTGGTCGACGACGTCCTCGGAATCGACGCTGATCTCGGCGTGGTCGTGGCGTTCGGTCGCATCATCAAACCGCATGTGCTCGCCGTGCTCCCGATGATCAA
>JAYUFA010000436.1:0-1508 GCA_043738925.1 Actinomycetota bacterium | reverse complement strand
CGACGACGACCTCTTGCCGGTTCGCCCTCCTCGCCACCGGTTGCGCCGCTGATCAGCAGATCAGCAGGCTGACGCCGGCCAGCACGACGGATCGGACGGGCGCGGTGCCTGCTGATCGGTCGAGAGCTCGCATCTCGCAAGCACGCTCCGCACGGCCTCGATGAGTGATGTGCTTGTGGCCACGATGTCGTCACGAGCGTACGCCTCAGAGAGCTTGCCGACATCGGCGCGAACACCGCCGGCGTCGAGTGCGGCTGCAGCGAGCAGATCCCGGGCGAGCGTCGAGTCGTGGAGGCCGAAACCCGACGCAGGCAGTACGACCTCGATCCAGGTGCGCGTCCTGTACACCACTCCGTACTGTTGACGCAGCTGGGCGAGCAGTGCGCTCAACTGTCCCGTCAACGAAGGCAGGTCGACTTCGACCGCGCGAGGTGCAACAAGCTCGACGCGCATCGCCGACGGCGAAGACTTGTGTCTGCGTTGCAGGACGCCAAGCACGGCCAGAAGGCCCCCGAGTGCGGCAACCGACATCTCCGACAACGACGGCAGGTCGATGAGTCGGGCGAACTTGGAGGCGACGGAGATCAGTATCGCCCCGAGACCCGCAGCCACGATCAACTCACCACCGTGACGTCGCGTCTCAGGCGTTGACGGCACCGAACCGAACGCCACCCGCGTCGACGGATCGGGCGCTGGGAATGCGCTGTGCAGGTCGATCAAGGCAACCGACAAGTGCACCGATGCGGGCGCCTCTTGTGGCTTGCGCACGAGTTGCGATCTTTGTCTCATTGGGAATCGCCTCATTTCACGAGATTGATGATCTTGAACATCGGCATGTACAGCGCCACGACCATGCCGCCGACGGTGGCGCCCATGACCACCATCAACAGCGGCTCGATCAACGACGTCAGCGAATCAACCGTCGCCGAAACCTCGGCGTCGTAGAACTCGCCGATCTTGTCGAGCATCTCGTCGAGGGCTCCGGTTTCCTCGCCAACCGCCATCATCTGCACCACCATCGCCGGGAAGACGGCGTGACCCTCCAGTGCGGCCGACACGGACTCGCCGACGCGTACACGTTCCCTGGCGTCCATGACCGCGGCGGCGACAACAGCGTTCCCGGCCGTGTCGGCCACGATGTCGAGTGCTTCCATGATCGACACACCCGAGCGCGCCAGTGCAGCGAGCGTCTGGCAGAACCGGGCCAGCGCAGTCTTCTGCACGATCACACCAGCGATCGGCAGCCGCAGCTTGAGCCGATCGAAGGCCATCCGACCTGGCGGTGTCGCCTTCCAGCGCTTCAACCCGGCCACGGTGACGACGGTGACGAGCGTGATGAGCCACCACATGCTCGTTATGAAACCTGACACCGAGATGAGCATTCGAGTTGGCAGCGGCAACGTGCCGCCGAGGTCCTTGTACATCGACTCGAACATCGGCACGATGAAGATCAACATCGCCGAAACGATGACGACGATGATCCCGCCCACCGCGATCGGATATGACAT
>JAYUFA010000435.1:0-4080 GCA_043738925.1 Actinomycetota bacterium | reverse complement strand
TCGCCGTGGCTGGTGCCGGGTCAGCAGTGGTGGTTCGATTCGTTCGGCATCGACAGCCTGCACGACTACGACCCGGTATGGGCCACGTGCGAACGCCTCGGGTACGCGGCCACATTCCATGGCGGGCTGACGGTACGACCGGGCCTGCACTTTTCGATCACGAGCTATGTCGCCAACCACATCGGGCAGTTTGCCGCCGAGATGTATCCGCTGACCAAGAGCCTGTTGCTCGGTGGGGTGACCACGCGCTTTCCCAATCTCCCTTTCGTGATGCTCGAGTGTGGTGTCTCGTGGGCGATGCAGCTTCTGACCGACACCATCGAACATTGGGAGAAGCGCAACATCGACGCGATGGCCATGCTCGATCCGGCGCTGCTCGACAAGGAGGCCCTTGCGCGCTACTACCGCGCCTACGCGGGCAAGCTCGAACAGCTCATCGACGACGACGTTTACGAGCTCGTGCAGCGATTTCCCATCCACGGCAGCACGCCCACCGAGCGCGATGAGTTCGCGGCGATGCGCGTCAGCTGTCCCCAGGACATCGTCGATCGCTTCGTCGATTCGTTCTACTTCGGCGTCGAGGCCGACGATCGCGGCGTGACCACGGCGTTCTTGGCGACTAACCCGTGCGGCTCCACACTGAAGCCGGTGCTCGGCAGCGACATCGGCCATTGGGATGTCACCGACATCGCGAGTGTTGTGGCCGAGAGCGCCGAGATGATCGACAAGGGCGTCCTCGACGCCGGCCAGTGGCGCAAAGTCGTCTGCGACAACCCCATCGAGATGTTCACGAGGTTGAACCCGGGATTCTTCGTCGGTACGTCGGTGGGCGACCACATCACCCAACAGATGGGAACCTCACGTGGCTGAGCTGTGTTTCAACACGTTCAATCGGTCGTCGTTCCTGATCGACGATCCGGATCTGCCCACCCAGATCGCCGCCGCGGCGGCCGCGGGTTTCACCTGGTTCGGGCCCGACACGTTCTCGATTGCCTCATGGGAAGCAGCAGGGCGGTCGCTCGACGAGCTGCGCGACCTGATCGAAGGCCACGGGCTCGCCGTGTGGGAGATCGCTGCGCTCAACCTCGGCGAGCGTGACGAGACACTCGCACAAGCCTTGGCCATCGCCCGTCAGGCGGCAGTGCTCGGCCCGCGATGGATTCTCACCAACGTGGGCGTTGCTGTCGACGAGGAACTTGGTGATCTCTTCGACGAGGTATGCGCGCTGCTTGCGGCCGAGGGCGCCGGCGTGAGACCTGCCATTGAATACCTGCCGTTCACCCCTGCGAACTCGATTGCCACCACGATGCCGCTCATCGAACGCGTCGGTTGCGACCGCGCCCGCATCCTCTTCGACGTGTGGCATCACTTTCGCGGTCCCGATACGGATGCGGATCTTGCCGCCGCGTTGTCCGAGAGCATCGCCTATGTGCAGTTCAGCGACGCACTTCCGATGATCGGTGATGACCTTGTGCACGAGACACTCGAACGTCGTACGTTCCCCGGCGAGGGTGAGTTCGATCTTGGTGCCTACTGCGATCGGATGCGTGCGAAGGGATTTGACGGAGTGGTGAGCGTCGAGATCCTCAACGGCCAGTGGCGCCACGCAGATCAGTACGAGTTCGCGCGTCGAGCGCATGATGCAACGCGGAGGTTCTGGACGTGAGCACGCGAACAGCCACGGCGCGAACATCGATTGAGCGCACACTGCGAGGCCGCGTCGCTGTCGCCGGCATCGGTGAGACCCCCTACTACAAACGTGGCGGCTCGCCCGATCCGGAGTTCGTGATGGCGTTGCACGCGATCCTCGCGGCGTGTGCTGACGCGGGCATCGATCCTCACGACATCGACGGGTTCGCCTCGTACGCAGGTGATCGCAACGAGCCGACACGCTTGGCATCCGCACTCGGTTGCTCGTCGCTGCGTTTTTCAAACATGCAGTGGGGTGGAGGCGGGGCCGGTGGTTCTGCGGCGGTCGCGAACGCGGCCGCGGCGATCGCCGCCGGTCTCGCCGAATGCGTCGTTGTGTTCCGTGCACTTGCGCAGGGCCAGTTCGGCCGCTTCGGCGCCGCGCCGTCCACCCCAGTGGTCACCGGAGGAGCGGCCCTCAGCTATCCGTACGGTCTGTTGTCGCCAGCGCAACAGTTCGCCATGCGCATGCAACGCTTCGTGCACGAACATGACCAGGTCAGCCTCGACACCCAGAAGGCTGTCGCGCTCGCGTCCTATCATCACGCGCAACAGAATCCTCGCGCGGTGATGTATGGCCGTCCGCTCACCGCCGAGATGTACGACGCGTCGCGCTGGATCGTCGAGCCGTGGCACCTGTACGACTGCTGTATGGAGAACGACGGCGCCGCGGCGCTGATCCTCGTAGCCGGGGACCGGGCCGACGAGTTCGGGCACCGACCGTGCTACCTGCTCGGTGCCGCGCAAGGCGCCGGATTTCGCGACGGTACCAACCACTACGCGCCCACGTACGCGAGCGCGTGCTTCACGACCCTTTCGCCACGTCTCTATGAAATGGCCGGTGTCACGGCGGCCGATGTCGACGTGGTGCAGTCCTACGAAAACTTCACCGGAGGTGTGGTGATGAGCCTGATCGAGCACGGCCTTTGCACCTACGACAACGCAGACGAGGTCATCGCGTTCGACAACCTGATCGCGCCCACCGGAGCGCTGCCCCTGAACACCAGCGGTGGGAACCTTGCAGAGTGCTACGTGCACGGCTTCGAGCTACAACTCGAAGCCGTCCGCCAGATTCGCGGCACGTCCACCAACCAGGTGCCGAAGGTCGACGTATCACTCGTCGCATCGGGGCCGATGGTCGTACCGGCCAGCAACTTGATCTTCGGCTCGTCGGAGGCTCTCGGATGACGAACGTTCTGCCGTCGGGCCTTGCGCGACCCACGCCGTCACCCGACGGACTCGACGCGCCGTACTGGGAAGGCACCCGCGCACGCGAGTTGCGGGTGCAGCGTTGCGCCACGTGCGGCACGTTTCGTTGGTCGCCTGAATGGCTGTGCTACCTGTGCCATTCGTTCGCCGTAGATTGGCCTCGCGTCGAGCCGACCGGTGTGCTGTTCTCGTTCCAGCGCATCTGGCACCCGGTGGCGCCCGCACTCGCCGACGCCGTTCCCTACATCACCGTGCTGGTTGAGCTGCCCCAAGCGGGCGGCATTCGGATGCTGGGAAACTACGCGGGTGCGTCTACTGACGAGCTGCACATCGGCACGCCGATGACCGCTGTCTTCGAAAGCCATGATGCCCATGTCCGCGGAACCGACGAGCCCTACACGCTCGTGCACTGGCGCTAGCGCGAGGACGTCGACGTGAATGTCGCTGAGTATCAGCAGCACGATGCCGTGGAGCTCGCTGCACTCGTCGCCCGCGGCGAGACCAACGCCTCGGAGCTTCTTGATGTTGCGCAACAGGTCGCACGCGACATCAACCCGCACATCAATGCGATCACGCACAACCTTGATGCGTTCGCGCGCTCCGAGATCGAGCGTGGCCTACCGGACGGGCCGTTTCACGGGGTGCCGTTCCTGCTCAAAGACCAGTTCCAACAGTTGACCGGTACGGTCACGACGTCATCGTGCAAGGTACTCATCGATGTGATTGCCGATCGCGACAGCACGCTCACCGCGCGTTACCGCGCTGCAGGTTTGGTGATCTTTGGCAAGACCAACACGCCCGAGCTGGCACTGTCGTCATCGACCGAGCCGGCTATGTTCGGGCCAACGCGCAACCCGTGGAATCTCGAACATAGCGCCGGCGGTTCAAGCGGCGGGGCGGCGGCCGCAGTCGCGGCCGGCATCGTGCCCGCGGCGCACGCCAGCGACGGCGGGGGATCGATTCGCATTCCGGCATCGGCGTGCGGTCTCGTCGGGCTGAAGCCGACGCGCGGGCGTGTGCCGCTCGGCCCAACGGTGTTCGAGAACTGGGCGGGTGCAACTTGTGCTCACGTCGTCAGCCGTACGGTCCGCGACACGGCGGCGTTGCTCGATGCCACAGCGGGCCCCGAGGTAGGCGACAGCTACGTGTGTTATCCGCACGACGGCACCTTCCTTGCCGAAC
>JAYUFA010000434.1:0-4080 GCA_043738925.1 Actinomycetota bacterium | reverse complement strand
AGCCCCGCCGACAATGCGGGCACCACTGACCGCGTCGAGGTCGTTCGCGGTCCCGGCGTTCTCGACGGCAGCGGCAACGCGTTGCCGAACGACGTGAGCGGCGGAACGCTCACGATCAACTTCAGCGGCTTCGCAGTAACCGCCGGGCCGGTCACCTACAAGCCATTCCTCTGCAACCCGAAGGCAAGCGCGGTGTATGACGGCACGCTCGATTGCATCGAGCTGGCGGGCAACACGGTGTTGTCGGCGACGGGCGCCGGCGTCATGAACAACATCCGCGTCGGCGACGGCGGCTTCTTCAAGCGCCGTGACGGTCAGCGGAGCTGGCAGTGCGCCGAGGTTCCTGTCGGCTCGGTCGTTGGCGTGCAAGATGGCATCGACTATGGCAACGGCACGATCGACCGGATCTACAGCGAATGCTTCGTCGTGGTTCGCAACGTGTCCGGCGCCAACAACGACACGGCTCCGGCCAACAACGAGCTCTTCCCGGTTCGTTTCGTCGCCGACACACCGCCACCAAGCGTGCCCGAGGCACCCTACGCAGCCTTGATGCCTGCGGCAGCCATCGCTGTCGCCGGCGGTGCCTATCTCATCGTCCGCCGTCGCGCTCACGCTGCGGCCTGATACCCCCACCATCGGAAACGGAGAACTGATTCACATGATGACGATCAACAAGAAGTCACGCCGCGCGGTTGTCGCCGGCGCGTTACTCGCCCTCACGACGGCTACGCCGGCGTTCGCGGCAACCGCCCCGGCCCCCGGCACGGCCGGTGTGCAGGTTGCGGCGAACACCCACCGTGGCATCGACGGCATCGTCGATCACCTGCACATGGGTGGTTCGGACACCACATACGACGTGATGACCAGCCTCGCGGCCGTGTACAACGGCTCGGTTGGCTGTGTCATGGCCAATGGTGGACCTGCCACGTACTGCAGCGGCGCCGCCACGGTCGCGAGCGAGAACCACGACCACGATGTGTTGTCGAACGAGTACCCGGTCGGTTCGGGCGGCGGGCGCGCGAAGCTGCTGGGCAATCTCGACCTCGACCTCGTTGCCGGCAACGACACCGACCCGAACTTCCGTATCGCTCGTTCATCGGGCGCTCCGACCGAGTCCGGTCTGTTCGGTGCGGCGTTCGCCAAGGACGGCATCGCCGTCGTCGGCTTCTTCGGGAACCCGACGAGCCCCTCGACGCGTGTGCTGTCGCAGAACAACCTGAAGGCGATCTTCGCAGGCACCGGTCCTCAGGCGCAGCCGAACGTCCCCGGCACCGGCACCTGTGCGACCGACTGGTCACAGCTGATTGACCCGACGACGGGCGTTGCCTTCGCGGCACAGCCCATCAAGCCGTTCGGTATCCAATCCAGCTCGGGTACGTACAGCTTCTTCAAGAGCTACCTCGGTGGCGACGATCCTGACACCTGCCCGGGCAAGACCCACGGTGGCGGAGCCGCCTTCTTCGAGAACAACACTGCCCCGATCGACGGTGGCACCGACACAAACGGCACGGTCTACGCGACCGATGCAGGTCGGGCCAACGCCATCTGGTGGATGTCCTCGGCTGTGGCCATCGCTGATCCTGCATCGCAGGGCACGGCGACGCCGTACATCATCCGTCGGCCGCTCGCCTTGGCGGACGGTTCGCCGTTCGATGGAACGGTCGATCTGCTTCCGACCACCACCGCCATCACAAACGTGAAGGGCACCTCGGGTGCGTACGACTTGCAGCGCAAGCTGTACATCGTTCTGAAGAACACCGACATGAACCCGGGCGCCGTGGGCTACGCGGGCGACAGCGGCCCCGGCGGGGCTGCGCACGCATTCCGTCAGTGGCTCTGCCGCCGCACGGGCCACGCTACGGCTCCGGGTGTTGGCTACAACCTGAAGATCCAGGCAGCCATTGAGAACAACGGCATGGTCCGCTTGTCGAACGCTGAGTCGAGCGCCAACCCGTTCATTCAGGCTGGCGATCCTGCCGAGAAGTGCGCGAACGTCTCGATCCCCTAGCCAATCAGTGATTGCGGGGCATTCTTCGGAGCGCAGGTCCTTCGGGGCCTGCGCTCCTGCGCGTCTGGCCGCGGGTCCCAACGTTTTGCGAACGTTCGTCTGATTGAGGCAGCGTTGTTACCCAGGACTCGTACCGTCGCGTACATGACGACGATACAAGCGTCATACGACGCAACAAGGCCCAGTTCACCTGCGCAACCTGACGCCGTTGGTCCGGCCGACCGCCACCTTCAGGGCGGGCTCGTTCGAGTGATCGACGAGCTCGATGTTGTGTCGATTCTCGACGTCGGATGCGGGAGCGGCTACAGCCTCGCCGCGCTGGCCCGATCGGCGAACAGTTACGAGCTGACCGGAGCCGACGTCTCCGAGCAAGCTTTGCGTGCCACTGGTCGCCGCGTGCCGGCTGCGGATCTGCACATGCTTGACGTGCAGCGCGAGACGATCCCGTGGCGCTTTGATCTGGTGATGGCGGTACACGTCATCGAGCACTTGTACGACGACCTCGGGGCGATGCGCAACATGGCGGCGATGTCGAACAAGTACGTGCTGCTCTCAAGCCTGGCGGGTCGCGTCCGCCCGACGCACAACGCGGCAGGGCATCTCCGCAACTACACGGCGCTCGAGTTACGACAGCGGCTCGAGGCCATCGATCTCAACGTCGTTTGGATGCGTGGATGGGGTTGGCCGTTCTATAGCCCGGTCGCACGAACGATGAAGGAGTGGCTGCCCGGCGTTCCCGAGGCACTCGGCTCCCTCAACCGCACGCAGCGCGCTGCAGCGCAGGTCGCGCATCAGCTCTACCGGCTGAACGTGCCGGGCCGCGGCGACGTGATCACGGTGCTCGCCTCGCACTGAGCGAAGCCCGTACGCCGCAGCGAAGTGCGCCGTGACTTCACGGTTCCAGCGCTGCATCTCCGAGAATTCGCGGCGAGATCGCTCGGACTTCGCCGATCATTCATCCCCGTTTCGTACGGTCACATTGGTCGTATTCGACCGAATCGTCGGGAGACTCGATGAACTCATCAACGTCATTGCTCGCCCGCATCTCGGCGGGGATCGGCGTATTTGCAACGGCAACGGTCTTGCTCGCAGGGCCCGCATTTGCGACGACCGTCCAGAACGGCGGGTTCGAATCGCCCATGGCGCAGTCGCCGTTCACCGCCAACACCACGACGCTGACCGGCTGGACGGTGACCCCCGACATCGATCACATCGGGAGCTACTGGCAGCCTTCGGAGGGTCTGCAGTCCATCGATCTCAACGGTTGTCGCCGGGCACGATCAGCCAGGTGGTTTCGACGGATCCGGGAGCGCACACGCTGCAGTTCGCCATGGCCGGAAATCCTGACTCGGGTCCGGTCATCAAGACGCTGACAGCCACCACGACCAGTGGCGCTTCGGTGAGCACGCAAAGCTTCAGCTTCGACACCACGGGTGCGACGCATGCCGCCATGGGCTGGGTCTCGAAGTCGTTGGCCTTCAACGCGGAGGGCCCGACGACGGTCACCTTCGCCAGCACGACCGAAGGCTGCTGGGGTCCCGCGCTCGACAACGTGGTCGTGACCGACGACCCTTCGCCGGTGGTGAGTGAGGCGCCGTCGTCGATCTTGCTACCGGGCTCGGCCATTGTCGTGGCGGGGCTCGGATTCGTGGGGTTCCGCTTCTTTCGCCGCAAAACGGCCGCGTGACGCTGTGATCGCGGCGCTGGCCTCGCACTGAGCGAAGTCCGTGGTGAGTGCGGCGGCGTGAAGTTCGATCGACGATCGCGCGATCAGTCTTTACGACGAACGACGCCACGTTGACCAACGGTGCGGGCGGAATCGAAACAAATTCGTCCGTCGTTTCGGGTGCCGCCGCCGCACTCACGGCGAGTTGGGCCCTTGCATCCGCGGTCCGTCGGCGATGGACGCCCCGCGCGTCGAATCAAGAACGCGAACGGGCCATAGAGAACTTCTGAGTGGTCCGCCCTCGACCGCCGATCCCCCCACCAGGCACGGAAGGTTTGTTTGCCGAGAGTTCAACTGCAGTTCTCTCGACCCGCGGGGACACGGGACGATTGAGCACCACATCCTT
>JAYUFA010000433.1:0-10800 GCA_043738925.1 Actinomycetota bacterium | reverse complement strand
GTCGCGGACCGCTCGACGTTTGATGCACTCGTCGGGTGAGCGGTCGTACGCGCTGCCGTTCTCCATGATGAACACGTAGGGGAAGCGCTCGGTGGGGTTGGTGCCCTCGGGCGCGGAGTCGAGTTCGGCGATGATGCGCGCTCGCACGTCCGACTTGCGCATCTCGATCACCCGCGCCGTGATCGGCAACGCCAGCAACTGCTGATAGGTGGGCGACGGCAACAGCGGGTTGACACGACCATCGAGCGTCATGATGAGCCCAACGGGTCGCGCCGCAACCTGGCCGCGCATCTCGTAACCGTCGCGTACCCCGGCTTCGATGCGCTGCAGAATGCGTACGTACTCGTCAGGCGGGAACTCGGCGCGCTGCAGTGTGGTGATCGACATGGGCCGGCCGCTCGTGCGACACAGCTCGCGATACAAATCGAACTCGGCGTCGAGATCGACGAGATCTGCGACGATCTCCCAGACGCCTTTGCCCGCTTCGCCCATGGCTCGTGCCACGCCGAGCATCTCGGCGGCGCTCGCCGTGAGGCTGGGCGTGTAGCGCCCGTCGGCCGCCTTGTGTGCGACCGAGCGTGATGTGGTGAAGCCGAGCGCGCCCGCGTTCAGCGCGTCGATCACGAGTTGACCCATGCGCGCGATCTCGTCGTCGGTAGGGACCTCCGCGTGATCGGCACCGCGATCGCCCATGACATAGCCGCGTAGCGCGGCATGCGGGATCTGCGCGCCGATGTCGAGCACGCGTGGGATCGCGTCGATCACGTCGAGGTACTCGGGGAAGCTCTCCCATCCCCAGCTGATGCCTTCGTGCAGCGCGGTGCCGGGAATGTCCTCGACGCCTTCCATCAGGTTGATGAGCCACTCGTGACGATCGGGCTTCACCGGCGCGAACCCGACGCCGCAGTTGCCCATGACGGCCGTGGTGACGCCGTGCCACGACGACGGCGTGAGCTGCGGATCCCACGTGACCTGACCGTCGTAGTGGGTGTGCACGTCGACCCAACCGGGCGTAACCAAGAGGCCGTCGGCGTCGAGCTCGGTGCGGCCCTTGTCCTCAACGCGGCCGATGGTGGTGATGCGCCCGTTGTCGACCGCCACGTCCGCCGTGTGCGGCGCGCCACCGGTGCCGTCGACGATCGAACCGCCCCGAATCACGAGATCGTGTGTCATTGCCGCCCCCTGGGGTCGCTGTCGGGGCGACACCTCACCTCTCACCCTACCGGGCGACCTATTGCCGAAGCCGCTTGATCGGGGTGCCTGCGGGAATTGCGAAATAGTTGAACCCGGGGAACGGGTAGGTGCCGGCTCGCCGGAACTCGTCGCGACTCATCGGTTCGCGGCCGAACACGAAGTCCAGCGCGAGGTAGACGTCGTAGCCCGTGCCCACCAAGAAGTCCCACAGGTCGACCCGCTCATAGCCGAACGCATCCAAGCCGGTCTGCACGCCACATTCGAAGAGCATCGCCGGATGGCATCGCTCAATGAGTGCTGTGGCCCCGCGTAGCGCGGGCAGCTCCGCTCCCTCAAGGTCGAGCTTGACGAAGTCGAATGCGCGGTCACCGACGAGGTCGTCGAGCAGGCGGACGTCGGTGTCGTAGCTGAGGATGTCGCTTGAGGAATCCGGCGGACGCAAGCTGCTGAACCCGGGTCGCTTGCTGTCTTCGTAGAACGTCAGGGTGCCGTTCTGATCGCTGAGCGCCACTTGCTGTACGTCGACGTTGGGGTATCGGTTGCGGAGCCAGGCGGCCTTGGATGGCACGGGCTCAATCGCAAGATGATGGCCTCCGGGGCACTTCCCAACGAACTTCGCCAAGGTCGAGCCGATGTGGCAGCCGCCGTCGATGCATGACCACCCCGGTTGGAGCAGGTGATCGAGCGCCTCGTCGATGTAGCTCGATTCGAGATGCATCGCCCAGAGTTCGGGGTGCTTCATGCGTGCGGGTGTCTTCAGCATCCACCGAACACGTCCAAGCGGCTTCTCGACTCGTGTGCCGATCAGTCGATGCTTTGCATAGAGCCGTCCGTTCACGATGTCTCGCCTCTCCGCTGACCCTCGAATGACCCTCGAATGGTTGTCGTCGGCAGAAACCGCACGGAATGGAGCAAGCGGGGCGGCGAGCTGGCCTCAGTAGACGCGGAGAAGCATGGCGTCGCCCTGGCCTCCGCCACCGCAGAGCGCGGCGGCGCCCATCCCGCCCCCGCGGCGGGCCAACTCGAGAGCGAGTGTGAGCACGATGCGCGTGCCTGACATGCCGATGGGATGACCGAGCGCGATGGCACCGCCGTTGACGTTGCAGATGTCGTCGGCGATACCGAGGTCGGCCATCGACGCGAGCCCGACCGCGGCGAACGCCTCGTTCAATTCGAACAGATCGATATCGGTCACCGATCCGCCGATCCGCACGAGCGCCTTTCGAATGGCGTTCGCCGGCTGCGTGAGCAACGAGGTGTCGGGGCCGGCGACCTGGCCGTAGGCGACGATCTCCGCGAGCGGCGCGATGCCCAGTCGCTCGGCGACGGCCTTCGAAGTGACGACAACGGCAGCACCACCGTCGGAGATTTGCGACGCGTTGCCGGCGGTGACGTTGCCGCCCTTTTCGAACGCTGCCGGAAGCTTGCCCAACGTGTCGGCGGTGGTGCCGACGCGTACGCCTTCGTCGGTGTCGAACACCAGGGGATCACCCTTGCGTTGCGCGATCGCGACGGATGCGATTTCGGCGTCGAACAAGCCGTCCTTCTGCGCACGTGCGGCGCGCTCGTGCGATTGCGCGGAGAACGCGTCCATCGCCTCGCGTGCGAGGCCAGCGGTAGCTGCGTAACGTTCGGTGCTCAGGCCCATCGCGATGTTCTCGAGGCCACACGTGAGGCCGTCTTGCAACATCGAGTCGTGCAGCGTGCCGTCGCCGTAGCGATAGCCGGCGCGAGCGTTCGTCAGCAGGTAGGGCGCGTTGGTCATCGACTCCATGCCGCCCGCGACGACGATGTCGGCTTCGCCATCTTGAATCATCTTGTCCGCGAGGTAGATCGCGTTGATGCCCGACAGGCACACCTTGTTCACGCCGGTCGACGGCACGGTGAGCGGCAGACCGCCTTTGACGCACGCTTGGCGCGCTGAGGCTTGACCGCTGCCGGCCATGATCACCTGACCGAGAAACGCGTAGTCGACCTGATCGCCGCTGATACCCGCCCGCGCCAGCGCGGCCGCGATCGCGAACCCGCCGAGGTCGGTGGCGCTGCATGACGCGAGCCCGCCGGCGAGCTTGCCGATCGGCGTGCGCGCCCCGCTGATGATGACGGATCCGGCCATGTCAGTACGCCACCTCAGCGGCTCGCAGCGCGGCGATCTTTGCGGCGTCGTAGCCGAGGCCGGCGAGTACCGCGTCGGTGTCCTGGCCACAGTTTGGCGCCTTCGTCGGCACCGGGATCTCGGCGTCGGTCACCTTGACTGGATACGCGAGCATGTCGGCGTCGAGGATCTCGTGTGAGATGAAACCCATGCGGTATTGAAATTGCGGATCGTCGACGATGTTGTCGGGCGTGTTCACTGGCGCGATCGGCGTGTTGTGCGTGTTGCCGAACTCGACCCACTCGGCGGCGGTCTTCGACTTGTAGATGTCGGTGAGGATGGCTTGCAGCTCGCGGTTGTTGCGGGCGTGGTCGCCGTACTTCGAGCCCGGCCACTTCTCGAACAGGTCCATGCGGCCGATGGCCTCGCAGAAGTTCTTCCAGAAGGCTTGCTCGCTCGCCATGAACAAGATGTGGCGGTCGTCCTTGGTGGCGTAGATCTGATAGCGCACTCCGGGCCGCATGCCGCCGGTGCCAGGCGTGCGGCGTTCGTAGTTGTCGGCCTTGTTGCCGTAGACCTCTTCGATAGGTCGGCGGTAGTTCTGGTAGCTCTCGATGCGATACCAGTCGAAGAACGCGGCGGCGTCGCTCTGCGCGATCTCCATGTAGCAACCCTCGCCGGTGGCGCGGGCGCGGATGATCGCGGCCAGCATCGCGAGCGCGCCGTACAGCGGCCCTGCGTGAATGCCGACGCCGGTGTGGTCGGGGAAGTAGGCGAAGCCGTCGTCGTCTTGCGCGAGCGGAACCTGACCGGCCCAGGTGTCGTAGGCGATGCCGTGACTCGGCATGTCGCGATACGGACCTGTTGCGCCGTAGCCCGAGATGGTGATGAACACGATGCGCGGGTTGACCTCGCGCATCTTCTCGTAGGACAGGCCACGCTTCGCGAGCGCGCCCGGACGCATGGCCTCGATGACCGCGTCGGCGTCCTTGACGAGATCGAGGTAGACCTCGGCGCCTTCAGGCTTGCGGAGATCGAGGGCGATCGATTTTTTGCCCCGGTTGATATGCAGCGACAGGAGCGAATTCTCGCCGTTGCCGTCGCCGGCCTTGATGATCGGCCAGGTCATCTGGCGGCCGTAGTCGCCTTGGGGCGGCTCGACCTTGATCACGTCGGCGCCGAGATCGGCCAAGAGCCCGCCCAGCTCGGCCGGGCCGAGCATCGAGCTCTCGATGATGCGCACGCCTGCCAGCAATGCCTTGTCGGACATGGTCCACCCCTCGTCTGCGACCGGAACGGCCGCCACATTACCCGGCGGCCTCGAAACTGTCTGATGCGGCGTCAGACCGCCGTTGGCTCAGACCGTGTCGAGGCGGGCGAGCCGGCGTGCGTATGCGACGGCGGCGGTTGGGTCGTAAGCGCGGAAGGTCTGGAGCTTCTCGGCCTCGAGTGAGCCCTCGGCATGAATGGCCAGCACCGCGTGGTAGCCGCCGAGTGCACCTGTGGTCAGGTCGCTCGCCATCCAAAGCGCGCGGAGGCGCTCTTCGCCGTCGATGCCGTCGCGGCCTGCGAGGTAGCTCCGCAGCAAAGGGCCGATCTCGGGGTGGTCGAGATCGACGCCCGACGGTGCGGTCACGAGCAACCCACCGGAGATGTCCTGCACATGTTGCAGCGCGGTGTGATAGCCGTGAGCGAAGTGCGACTTCGCGATGTTCACGGTGAGCGGATCGGGCACGAATAGCCCGCCGTCGACCATGCGCCCACGTCCCGACGCGACCTCGACAAGCGCACGAAGCGTCTCGGCGTACCCAATGAGCCACGTGAGCTTTTCTCGCACGTGCCCGGCCTTCGCGATGCCGTTCATGTCGGCGAGTAGGAACGCGGTGCCGACGAGCGCGTCGACCAGTGGGAGCTTGTAGCTGATCGCGGTGAAACGGTGATAGTCGACGAACGCCAATGCGAGCGGACCTGCGAGGTGGTGCTCGCCGGCGAGGAAGACGCATTCGTTCGGCACGAACACGTCATCGAAGATGGTGACCGTTTCGATCATCGTGTGCGCGGTGCCGATGGGGGACTCGAAATCGGTGGAGGCGACTTCGCCGAATGGACTCGCCACGAGCGAGAGCCCCGCGGTGGCTACGGGCACACTGAAGCTCACTGCCCAGTCGGCGTCGGCCGCGCCCATCGCTCGCGTCGGAAGCACCACGATTTCGTTCACGTAGGGCGTGCAACTGGTGTGGGTCTTGGCGCCGCGCACAATGATGCCATCGGGCGTGCGATCGACGATGCGGAGGTAGGCGTCGGGGTTCGTCTGAGCCGACGGTCCGCGGCTGCGATCGCCCTTCACGTCGGTCTGGGCGACAGCGATGGCGAGGTCGTCGCCTGCGGCGCGACGCCACAACGTGTCGACCTTCGCCGCGAGCGCGTCGTTGGCGAACGTGGATGCGAGTCGCCAAAGGGCGAAGATCGCGTCGGAGCCGATCTCTTTGACCAACGGCACGACGGTGTGGCCTTCGCGCGTGGAGGCTTCGATGAGCGCGGATCGGTCGACCAGATCGGTGGCGGAGCGCGGTGGTGCGTAGTAGCGGCTCGACGGCTCACCGAACACATCGACTACCGCAAGCCCCGCGTGTGACGGATCGAGCGCGTGGGTGAATTCGGCTGCCGCGTGCTCGGCGCCTCGGCGGATCAACGGGTGCAGGGTCACATCGGGGACCCGCTCGCCGCGGAAGTAGACCGTGCGGTCGTCGCGAAGCGACGCCAGGTACTGCTCGGGTGTGCGCAGACCCACCGGTTCCTCGACTGCCTCGCCCAGCGGCCGATCGAACTGGGATCCGAGATCCTAAACCGGCGCGCTCGCACGTGGCCAATGTCGCCGGCGCACGCGGTCGGCCGGGGGCTCGCTGAGTCGGTCGTGACGGGCAAAACACGGCTGTCGGGTTGCGGTCGGGCCATCGCGGCGCTAAACCTGAGTATCCCGATCGGAATTAGCTGCAATCGAGCGTTGTTGCAGCAGTCCCCGGCCAAGGACACCTCGATGCAACCCGCCTCAACGACCGTGACCGCCACACCGACCACCCCGCAGTTGACTGATCTCGCCCTCGACAAGTTGTCCGAGCGCTTCGAGACCTGGTCCGCCACGGACATCGTGGCCTGGACGATCGACACGTTCGGTTCCCGCCTCTGCGTCGCCGCCTCCATGGCCGACACCGTGCTCATCGACGTGGCCACCAAGGTCAATCCCGACATCGAGGTCGTGTTCCTCGACACTGGCTTCCATTTTCCCGAGACCTTGCTCACGGTGCGCAAGGCGCAGCAGCGGTATCAGCTCAACCTGCGGGTCGAGCGCGCGAAACCCACGGTGGGCGACTTGTTCACGCTCGGCACCGACGGTTGCTGCGCGGCGCGCAAGGTGGCCGTGCTCGACCGCGTCATGGCCGACAAGGATGGCTGGCTCACCGGCCTGCGCCGCGCCGAGTCCGAGGCCCGCGCCACCGCACCGATCCTCAGCCGCGACAAGCGCGGCGTGGTCAAGGTGTGTCCGCTCGCGAACTGGACCGACGATCAGGTCATGCAATACACGATCGAGCACGACGTCATCGTCAACCCGTTGCAGTACCAGGGCTACCCCTCGATCGGCTGCTGGCCGTGCACGAGCAAAGTGGCCGAAGGTGACGACCCCCGCTCTGGTCGCTGGGCCGGATCAGGCAAGAACGAATGCGGCCTGCACCTGTGAGTACGTCGGTCGATCGCCGCACACGCGCGTCGCACTACCCCGTCAACCTCGAGCTGCGAGAGCAGCCGGTGCTCGTGGTCGGTGGCGGTCGGGTGGCCGCACGCAAGGTGGCGGGCTTGCTCGATGCGGGCGCAAATGTCACGGTCGTCGCGCTCGACGCGGTCGACGAGTTACGCGACAACGCGGCAGTGCGCTGGCATCAGCGGGCGTATCAGCGGGGTGAGGCTGCGTCGTATCGCGTCGTGGTCACGGCCACCGGTGATGTCGAGGTCGACACGCAGGTTTCGCGCGATGCCAAGGCCACTGGCGTGCCGGTGAACTCGGCCGACGATCCCGACAACTGCACCTTCACGTTGCCGGCCGTGGCGCGCCGCGGCGACATCCAAATCACCGTGTCCACCACGGGTCGCAGCCCGGCGCTCGCGGCGTGGCTGAAGCAGCGCGTCGAAGAGGCGCTGCGCGACTCGTACGTCGATCTGCTCGATTTGCTCGCGGAGACCCGCGACGAGTTGCGAGCGAGCGGCGTGTCCACCGAATCGCCGGCCTGGCAACGCGCGCTCGACAGCGGCTTGCCCCAGCTGGTTGAACAGGGTCGTGTCGACGAGGCGCGGGCCTTGCTGCACGCGCAGCTCGCGTTAGACGGCATCGCGGTCGAACGCATCGGTGCAGCATGACCGTGCACCTTGTGGGCGCAGGGCCGGGCGATGCCGGATTGCTCACGCTGCGCGGCGCCGAGTTGTTGAAGCGTTGCGATGTCGTCGTGCACGATCGGCTCGTGGGTGCGGAGATCTTGTCGTTGGTGGCGCCATGGGCCGAGCAGATCGACGTGGGCAAGCAGCCCGGAGCTCACGCCGTACGCCAATACGACATCAACGCGTTGTTGGTCGATCGGGGCAAGCGGTTCGGATGTGTCGTGCGGTTGAAGGGCGGCGATCCGTTCGTCTTCGGGCGCGGTGGCGAGGAGATCGAAGTGCTGCACGCGGCTGGCATCGCCACCGAGGTCGTGCCCGGCGTGTCGTCGGTGATAGCAGCGCCTGCCGCGGTCGGTATCTCCCTCACGTCGCGCCAATTCTCGAGCGGCTTCACGGTGGTGACCGCGCATCAAGATCCCGCGACCGACCGCGTGCTCGACTGGGACGCGTTGGCGCGCCTCGGCACCACGCTCGTCGTGCTCATGGGCGCGGCTCGCGCTCGCGCCATCGCCGAACGACTTGTTGGCGCGGGTATGGCCGGCGACACGCCAGTCGCTGTCATCACCGACGCCACGCAACCCACGCAGCGCGAGCTGCGCACTACCCTCGATCAACTCGGCCTTGTGCGCGTACCCAACCCGTCGGTCATCGTGATCGGCGCCGTTGCGGCGAGCGACCTGCGCTCCGTTGCCCTTCTCACGCAAGGAAGCAGCCGATGAACCCAGTCATCGCCGACACTCTCGATCGCGTCACCCCGGTCGACCCGGCCATCGAAGCCGACGCCACCAAGTTCGACACGATGCTCGCCCGCTACAAGGCGGGCACGCTCGACGAAGACGTGTTCCGTGTATTCCGCTTGGCAAACGGCATCTACGGCCAGCGTCAAGGCGGCACCGCGCAAATGGTGCGCGTCAAGTTCCCCTACGGCTCGGCCACGCCCGAGCAGTTGGAGATGATCGCGTTCATCTCCGATACGTACTCGCGGGGCTGGGCGCACATCACCACGCGCCAGAACTTCCAGATGCACTTCGTGCAGCTCGACGATTGCCCCACGGTCATTCGCCTGCTCGGCTCGGTCGGTCTCACCACACGCGAGGCGTGCAGCGACACCGTGCGAAACGTGATGGGTTGTCACCTCGCGGGCGCGTGCCCGTACGAGATACTCGACATCAGCGCTTGGGCCGACGCCGCCTTCAAGCACTTCCTGCGCAATCCGATCTCGCAGCGCTTGCCGCGGAAGTTCAAGATCAACTTCTCCGGTTGTGCCACCGACTGCGGCCAGGCGATGTTCAACGACATCGGCGTGATCGCCGTCGCTCGCACACGCGACGACGGCACCGTTGAACGCGGCTTTCGTGTCTACGTCGCGGGCGGCCTCGGTGCGAACCCGCATCCCGCGCTCGCGCTCGAGGAGTTCACGGCGCGCGAAGACCTGATGGCCACGCTCGAGGCTTGCGTGCGCACCTTCGAGCAAGAAGGCAACCGCGACAACAAGTTGCGCGCCCGCATGAAGTGGCTCGTCGACACGCTCGGCTGGGAGGAAGTGCAGCGGCGCATTCTGCGGTCGCGCAAGTTCTTGCCCGCGTCGGCCACGTGGCCGGGAGGCATCCCGGCGTCGGTGCGCGAGCTCGGAGACGAGGCTGCCGGTTTGGCCGACGGCATCACGCCCACCGCTATTGGCCAAGGTACGCCGGTCACGCTCGGTCGCCGGGGTGACTACGAGCGTTGGCACGACGCGAACGTGGTGCGCGGTGTGCGCAACGGCACCGTGTCGGCCACCGCCTGGAGCGAGCTCGGCGACACGACCTCGCTGCAACTCCGAGCGCTCGCCGCGATCCAACGCGACTACGGCTTGCAGATTCGTCTCACACCGCGCCAGAACCTCGTGTTCCGCGGCTTGCGCGAAGATCACCTGCCCGCGCTCTACGCGCGTCTCGCCGAGATCGGCATGGCCAAGCCGGGTGCCGAGCTGTCACGCGACGTCGTGTCGTGCCCCGGCGCCGACACCTGCAACTTGGCGGTCACGCAGTCGCGTGGGTTGGCCAAGGCCATCGGTGATCGCCTCGAAGAGGAAGGTCTCGCCGAGATCGGCGGGCTGCGCACCAACATCTCGGGCTGCATGAACAGCTGTGGTCAACACCACATCGCCGACATCGGTTTCTTCGGCGCCGAGCGGCGCGCCAACGGTCTTGCCGCTCCGGGCTATCAGATGTTGCTCGGTGGCTATGTCGGTCAGGAAAAGGTGCACTTCGGCGAAAAGGTGCTGCGCCTGCCGGCGAAGAACGCGCCCGAGGCCGCCGTGTACGTGGCGCGCCGATTCGCCAATGAACGTAACGCCGGTGAGACGTTCCGCGTGTGGATGGAACGCGTCGGTGGCGCCAAGAGCATCGCCGCCGAACTGAAGCACCTCGACCACTTCCCCTCACCTGATGAACACCCCGAGTTCTATGTCGACTTCGACGAGACCGGGCCATACAGCGCGGAAACCGGCGAGAGTGAGTGTGCGGTCTGATCGCACGGCCTTTGCGGCGGCCATCGTGGCCATCGATGCCGCGAACGCCGTCGACCCGAATCTGATCAACGGTCGCGCCCGCGCGCTGGTGCAAGGCGAACGTGCCACCGTATGGCTCGCCCGTTTGCATCCCGATGCGGGCGACGCGCTAGCGCTCGCCGTGCGTGCGCATCACGTGCAGCGGTGGACGCTGGCCCGGTCGTCCTATCCCGATGGCCGCGCGGGCTATCTGCGATGGCGCCGCGACCTGAAGGACGTGCATGCCCGCGTGCTCGGCGACGTTTTACCCGGCTGCGGCGTCGACGTTGCGATCGTCGAACGTGCGCAGGAACTCGTCGCCAAGCGCGGCTCGCAGCGAGCGCCCGATGCGCAGGCGTTTGAGGACGTCGTGTGTCTGGTGTTTCTCGAGACCCAGTTCGAGGATCTCATCGACAAGCTCGACGACCAGAAGATGATCGATGTACTGCGCAAGACGCTGCCGAAGATGAGCGCGGCTGCGGTCGCGCTCGCGGGTACGGCCGAGCTGCACCCGCGTGGACGCGAGTTGTTGACGCGCTCGGCCACGTCTACC
>JAYUFA010000432.1:0-10801 GCA_043738925.1 Actinomycetota bacterium | reverse complement strand
GCACATCGATCGTGCTGAGGATGTGCCGGGAGTGCGATCCCGGACCCGTAGTGCCGCTCGCGCGCCGGTCCTGGGCACCGGCCAAGATGTCGGCATGACCCTTGCGTGCACCGATGGGAAAGTTCCATTCGGCATCCTCGGTAAAGCACTGGAGGTAGACGTCGAGGTCCTCGCCGTGGTCGGCGAGGTGCGCGATGTGCGAGATCGAGTTTCGGATCGCGAGATCGTCGGCCAGGCGTTGCAGAGCGTCGTCCACGGAATCCCCCTTCGAGGATGCGCGGATTGGCGCATCCTCGACTATCCGCTGAGCCTATTGGTCAGTCGGCACGATTCTGGCCGACGCAACGCCGCCGCGCCGCTACGGTCGCGCCGTGACCACGCCAACGCCCAGAACCGCACCCACGGCGAACGCCCTCGACCTGCGTTTGCTCGCACCCCACGCCATTGCGCACCACGCCCAAATCACACCTGACGTCGTAGCGCTCCGCCATGTCGATGGGCCGCTTCTGACGTACGCGCAACTGGACCACGAGGTGCGTCTTTGGGCGACCGCGCTCACGCGGCTCGACGTCACCCTGGGCACCCACGTGGGCACCATGTTGACCAATCGCTTCGAGGCGCACTGCACCATGGTCGGGCTCGGTTGGTTGCGAGCTATCGAGGTGCCGCTCAACACCGCATATGTCGGCCGCATGCTGCACTACGCGCTCGACCTTGCCGACGTTGCGGTGCTCGTCACCGAAGCCCAATTCGTCGATCGCATCATCGCGATCGCGAACGAGCTGCCGCTGCTGACCACCATCGTCGTTGTCGACACCGATGTGTCGCCCTCCGCAGGCAACATCCGCGTTGTCGGCAAACATGACTTCCTCACCGTCGCGGCGCTGGCAGACGATCTTGTCGGCCCGCTCGATCGCGACACGGCGTGCTTGTTGTTCACGTCGGGCACGACAGGTCCTTCGAAGGCGGTGATCACTCCGTGGGCGGTCATCTGGCAGAACTGGTCGTGGGTTCCCGACGACATCATCAACGAAGGCGACGGTCTTTATTGCGCGATGCCGTTGTTCCACAACTCTGGTCGCGGCGCGTTCAACTTCGCGATGGCGAAGGGCGCGCGATTCGTGATCCGCGACAAGTTCAGCGCGAGTTCGTTTTGGACCGACGTGCGCGCCCATCAGTGTGAAGTGGCCTCCTTGGTCGGGCCGATGACCGCACTGCTGTGGTCCGCCGAGCCAAAACCGGACGACGCCGACAATCCGGTGCGCAGCCTCGTGGTCGGCCCACTCATCCCGGAGATCGAACAGTTCAAGAAGCGGTTCGGCGTCCGCGTAACGACCACGTACGGACAGACGGAAATCGGCTGTCCGCTGTCATCGGGTTGGGAAGCAGTGCCCCCCACGTCGTGTGGACGCGTGCGCACCGACTATCCGTGGCCGGAGATCTGCCTCGCCGATGAGTTCGACGAGCGTGTAGAGCGCGGTCAGGTCGGTGAGATGCTGGTCCGAACACGTGCTCCCTGGGCGATGAACGTGGGCTATTACAAGATGGCTGCGCAAACCGCGGCCGCCTGGCGCAACGGATGGTTCCACACCGGCGACGCGTTCCAACAAGACGCTGACGGCAATTACTTCTTTCTTGATCGCATGCGCGACACGATTCGACGCCGCGGCGAGAACATCTCGTCATTCGAGGTAGAGAACATGGTGTCGGAATTTCCCGCGGTGATCGAGGTCGCGGCCATCGGAGTGCCCGCAGCGCTCGGCGAGGACGAGGTGATGGTTGTGCTCGTCGTCCGCGACCAGGCCACCTTCGACGCCAACGATCTGATTGCGTTCCTCACCGAGCGCATGCCGCGCTTCATGGTGCCGCGCTACGTCGAGGTGATGGACGACCTGCCACGCGTCGAGACATCGATGCGCGTCAAGAAGACCGATCTGCGTGCCCGCGGCGTGACCGCGTCCACGTGGGACCGCGAGGCCGCAACCTGACAATGATCCGCGAAGAGCCTCAGCCGATAGGCGAATCCTCTATGCCCACGTCACGGCGCGGTGAGCAAGCTCACTGTCGCCCCAGCTCGGCAGGGCAACCGCGTGCAAGTTGCCGAGCCCACCACACACCACAAGCACGAACTGGTCGGGACGTTCGTTCATGAACACGCGACCTCGCGCGTCGACGCGACCTTTCGCGTGGAGAATCTCGCGGTTCTTCTCGGGCCACAGCTCAATCGGCTGCCACGCATTCTCGTGGAGATAGACCTTGCAGTCGTCGACATCAGGGAACTCTCGACCGAACCGCTCGGCCCACATGGGGTTGATCGCCACCACGGTTTGACCGTTGCCGGCGATCGGCGTGAGAAACTTGTTCGACAACGGGAACGCCAGCGACTTCGCGAGAAGAGCAAGCAAATCACGGGCGTCGTCGCAGTTGACGTCGGCCATCGGCATCGTTCCTTTGCCGCTGTGCGCCGTGACCACATCAATGTCGGCCGCGTAACCCCACTGCTGCGCGAGCGACGGCCAGGGTGAGCGCTCCTCCCACTCGCCGAAACACAAGCCTGACACGCGCGCCGGTTGACCGAACACGCTTTTCGACGTGTCACCCACACGCTGACCCCCGATGTTACGAAGGCACAGCGCCAGTGAGCGCCCAATCGTGCTCGATCCGCGTCCCGCGGCGCCACCCATGCACCCCGGCCCATAGTCGATGCCGGCACGATCGCGCGACGGTCCGTTGATCACCAGCATCGGGATCACGCTCGACGTGGTCGTCGTCAGGCCGTACAAGTTGTGCTCGGGTGCGCTGATCGCCTCGAGTGCGGCGACGAGGTAGGGAAAGCCTTCCGGCGCGCAGCCCGCCATCGCCGCGTTGATCGCCGCGAGTTCGATCGTGGCCTCGCGACTTTTCGGCGGCAGCACACAGATCACGTCGTCGGCATACCACGGCGTGGCCTCGATGAGTGCGCGCACTCGCGCTTCGGTAGGCGCGATTAGCGGAAGGCCATCGCCCCAGTGATCGCGTAGTGACAGCTCGTAGAGCGCTGCGCCATCCGCGTCGATGACCACGCGGTCGGCAGCGAGCACGTCAGGTTGCGGCACCGACGAGGCGGAGGAGAGTTGGGTACGCGTCCGAAGCAATCTCTTGCAGCTCCTGTTCGGCGCGGCCTTCGAGTGGGTACGGCAGCACGAGCCGCCGCAAACTCGGATGGCCGTGATGAGTGGCGATCTGCGTCGCGAACTTTTCAAACTCCGCGGTCACGACAACCACGGCGGGCTTGGCGAGCTTTTCGACAATGACGGTGTCGTGGACACTCCACGCCGTGCACGATCCTCAATTGCCGAGGCCGACCACACCGACCTCGACGAGACGCGACCACGCGTCGATGTCGTCGCGCGTTTGTGTGGCATCGGGACCGGCACGATCGCCGGCCCAGAGCACGTGCACGGTCGCGCCGTCGCGCTCGAACAGCGCTGTCCAGGTATCGACCACGGTGAAGTAGGAGCGCCACGAGTGATCGAGACGAAGGCCGACCGCCACACCGGCAACGGATCGACCGAGGTCGAACACGGTAGACCGCTCGTCGGCATTCGCAGGCGGCGTCGGAAGCAGGATCTCCACCGTTGCCATGCCCGCCCCCTGCTCGTCGAGAAACGCTATCGGCTCATCGTAGGCGAACCGGCAAGCCAGTATATGCACAATGCATGGATCGAGGCGGGTCGCCTCGCCTCGCCTGCCGGCTCGGCTCCTACAATCGGCGCGCCCGCCCCAGGAGGTCTCCGTGAGCAACGACAGCGCGCCTTGGCACACCATTGCGCAACTGATCACCGACGGCTGTACACGCTTCGCCGATCTCGACGCCATGGTCGACGGCGACGACCGGTGGACCTACGCCGAGTACGGCACGCGTATCCGTGCCGCAGGCCGCGGGTTTCTCGCAGCCGCCATGGAAAAGGGCGACGTGTATTCGATCTGGGCGCCCAACATGAGCGAGTGGGCGGTTGCCGCGCTCGGGGGCTACCTGTCGGGCTCCGTCCTCGTGCCGATCAACACCCGTTTCAAGGGGCGCGAAGCGGCATACGTGTTGCAGCGATCACGGGCGCGCATCTTGTTCACGGTGACCGAATTCCTCGATACCGACTACGTAGCGATGCTGCGAGCTGCGCACGAGACGCTTCCTGATCTGCGCGAGATCGTCGTTCTCCGCGGCCCGGTGCCGGAAGGTTGCATCTCCTTCGCCGAGTTCATCGCGCGCGGCGCAACACACACTGATGATGCGCTCACCGCACGCAGCGCTCTCGTACAGCCCGACGACGTGTGCCATATCTTGTTCACTTCGGGCACCACCGGAGCGCCGAAGGGCGCCATGCTCGTGCACGACGCAGTGTGTCGCGTCTACAAGGTGTGGTCCGATCTCATCGGTCTGCGACCCGGTGATCGCTACCTGGTCGTCAACCCGTTCTTTCACTCGTTCGGCCTGCACTGCGGCATTCTCGTATCGCTGATGAAGGGCGCCTGTGTGATCCCCCAGGCCGTGTTCGATGTGCCGCAGATGATGGAGCGCGTGCAGGCCGAACGCGTCTCGATGTTGCCGGGCGCGCCAGCGATTTATCAAACGATTCTCAATCATCCCGATCTCGCGTCGTTCGACTTGTCGAGTTTGCGTCTCGCGGTCACCGGCGCGGCGGCCGTGCCCGTCGAACTTGTCCATCGAATGCATGACACGCTCGGCTTCGAGGTCGTGGTTACCGGCTATGGCCTCACCGAGACCAGCGGTACGGCAACGATGTGTCGACACGACGACGATCCCGAAACGATCGCAAACACGTCTGGCCGCGCCGTGCCCGACGTGGAGGTGAAGGTGGTCGATGCCGACGGACACGAGGTCGCCCACGGTGAGCCGGGCGAGATCATGGTGCGCGGCTACGTGGTCATGAAGGGCTACCTCGATGACCCCGAGCAAACCGCCGCGGCGATCGACGTCGACGGCTGGTTACATACGGGCGACATCGGCGTGATGGACGAGCGGGGCTATCTGCAGATCACCGACCGCGTGAAGGACATGTTCATCGTCGGCGGGTTCAACGCGTACCCAGCCGAGATCGAGAGCGCGATGTTGCGCCACCCCGACATCGGCCAGGTTGCGGTGGTCGGCGTGCCCGATCAGCGCATGGGCGAGGTCGGCATGGCCTTCGTCGTACCGAAACCGGGAAGCCAGCCTGACCCCCAGCAGATCGTGGCCTGGTGTCGCGAGGAAATGGCCAACTACAAGGCACCGCGTTTCGTGGAGATCGTCGATGTCTTTCCGTTGAATCCGAGCGGCAAGGTGCTGAAGTACGAGCTGCGTGCCCGCGGCGCACAGCTGCACCCTGTGGGGTAACTGCGGAGCGCCCACGGGCAAGCGTCACCCACTGTTCCCCTTTGGTTCACTTCGATTTCACTTTGGATCGGGCGGCGCGCCACCTCATGTTCATAGTGTGTCCATGTGCCTGCTCGCCCCTCGTCGGACACGACTCTCGAGGGGTCGGACCGCGACCACATGACGCCGACCGAAAACCGCTTCACCGGACGTAACGCACGCGCCGATGCTGCGTTTCGATGGGCGACCGTCATCGCCGGCCTCATCGTGCTGGTCGTGCTGGGCGCGATTGCGATCACCACGATCACCCATTCGTGGCCAGCGTTTCGCAGCATGGGCATCGACTTCTTCACGTCGTCACGTTGGGCACCGAACGACAAATTCTTCGGCGCAAAGGCGTTCATCTACGGATCGCTGATGGTGTCGGCGATCGCGTTGACGTTGGCCGTGCCGGTGAGCATCGGCATCGCGCTGTTCACCACACAGGTCGTGCCGGCACGTTTGCGGCGACCGATCATCTACCTCGTCGACCTGTTGGCAGTCGTGCCGTCGGTGGTGTTCGGGCTCTGGGGCGTACTGGTGTTTTCGAAACACGTAACCGGGTTCTACGGATTCCTCCATGACACACTGGGCCACCTGCCGGTTGTCGGCTCGCTGTTCGGCACGTCGAGCACCGGCCGCAACCTTGCCACCGCCGGGATCATCCTCGCGATCATGATCACGCCGATCATCACCTCACTTGCACGCGAGGTGATCGACACGTGCCCACAAGCCGATCGTGAGGGCGCCTACGCGTTGGGCGCCACGCGATGGGAGATGGTTCGTGGCGTCGTGTTGCCGCACGCCAAGGGCGGTTTGGTGGGCGCGGTGATGTTGGGGCTAGGACGTGCGATGGGTGAGACCATCGCCGTCGCGCTCGTGATCGGGTCGACTCCGAACATCTCCGCCAACCTCTTCGCGTCGGGCGACGCGCTACCCGCGCGCATCGCCAACGAATTCGGTGAAGCCGAGGGCCAATACCGCGCCGCGCTCATTGGACTCGCCGTCACCTTGTTCGCGATGACCATCATCGTGAACCTCGCTGCCACTGCCGTCGTTACGCGCTCGACTGCGAAGACCGAGGGCACGCGATGACGATCACCGACGAACTCGCGCCGCTCGCGCCGCCAGACCATCGCCTGCAACTCGAAGATCTCGTGGCCAAGCATGGGCGTCGCGCGGTCGTGAACGCTGCGATGACGGCGTTGATGGCGTTGTCGGTGGTGGCGATTCTGATCCCGTTGGCCGCGGTGTTGTACACGCTGGTGTCGAAGGGCGCATCGGTGCTGAGCGTCGACTTCTTCACCAAGGACATTCCGATCGTGTCACGCGCGAAAGGCCCCGGCATGGGGCCCGCGATTGTGGGCACAGTTCTCATCACCACGGTTGCCGCGGTGATGGCGGTGCCGGTTGGCATTCTCGCGGCGGTGTATCTCACCGAGTACAGCGCCGGGAGCCGCTTCGGCAGGACCGTCCGGTTCCTCGCGACCGTGATGACCGGTGTGCCGTCGGTGGTGATGGGCCTGTTCGTTTACGTCCTTTACACGCTCCGGTATGGCCAGAACGCGTTTGGTGGTTCGCTGGCGCTGGCGTTCTTGATGTTGCCCATCATCATTCGCTCGACCGAAGAGATGTTGAAGCTCGTCCCGACGAACCTACGCGAAGCCTCGGCCGCGCTCGGCGCGCGCCAGAGCCGCGCCATCGTCGGTGTCGTGCTCCCTGCCGCGCTGCCAGGCGTGGTGTCGGGGTGTCTACTGGCGATCGCGCGGGCCGCCGGCGAGACCGCACCGATCCTGTTCGTCGTCGGCGCATCGAACACGGTGAACACCAACCTGTTCCATCACGTCAACACGGCGTTGTCTGCGCAGATCTTCACCAATGCGAATTCTCCGTTCGTCGGGCCCCAACAACGCGCGTGGGGCGCCGCGCTCACCCTGGTCATGCTCGCGTTCGCGATCACGTTGATCGCCCGCGTCATCACCGCCCGCTTCGCGCTCAAGAAGTAGGAGCCACCTGTGTCCGACACTCACCTCGCGCCGCTCGCTCGACCCAGCGCCAGACCAGAACCAAGCCAGCCCGCAGGAGTCCTCGTGCGACCGCAAACTTCGAAGCGCCCGACAGCGCTCGACCAAGTCGACGCCAAACCGGTCTTTCACGCCGAGCACGTCTCGGTGGACTACGGCAAGTTCCGCGCCGTCACCGATGTCAACCTCGACGTCTACCCGAACGAGATCACCGCGTTCATCGGCCCTTCCGGCTGCGGCAAAACCACCGTGCTGCGTTGCTTCAACCGCATGAACGACCTCATCCCCACGGCCAAGGTCAACGGCACACTCACCTACCAAGGCATCAACCTCTACGACCCCGCCGTGTCCGCCGTCGAGGTGCGCCGCCGCATCGGCATGGTCTTCCAAAAACCCAACCCGTTCCCCAAGTCGATCTACGACAACGTGGCCTACGGGCCCCGCATCAACGGCACGAAGAAGAAGGGCCAACTTGACGAGGTTGTCGAGCGAAGCCTGCGCGGTGCGGCGTTGTGGGACGAAGTCAAAGACCGACTGAAGACCTCGGCACTCGGCATGAGCGGCGGGCAGCAGCAACGTCTGTGCATCGCCCGCACCATCGCCACACAACCCGAGGTGATTCTGATGGACGAACCGTGCAGCGCGCTCGACCCCATCGCCACCGCGCGTATCGAAGATCTCATGCACGACCTCAAGAGCCGGTTCACCATCATCATCGTCACGCACAACATGCAACAAGCCGCACGCGTCAGCGATCGCACCGCGTTCTTCAGCGTCGAGATCAACCCCGACAGCGACACGCGTACCGGCGTGCTCGTCGAGTACGACGCCACCAACACGATCTTTTCCAACCCCAACGACGAACGCACCGAGAACTACGTCACCGGCCGATTCGGCTAAGGATCGACCGCAAGCGATCGGTTGCAGTCCACGTCGCTAGCTGCGAGGGACGTCTTTCCATGGAGCGTCGTTATACGGGTCGGGCTCGCGCGGCAGGCCGAGCACTCGCTCGGCGAGAATGTTGCGATTCACCTCTGACGTGCCACCCTCGATGGTGTTGGCGCGGCTGCGCAACATGCCGTGCACCTCGAAGGGCATGTCGGTGCCGACCGGCCACGCTGTCGCGCCGGCACCGAGCAGTTCCGCGGCGGCCATTTGAATGCGCTGATTCATCTCGCCCTGATGCACTTTGCCGATCGACGACTCTGGCCCCGCGGCGCGACCAGCACGGGCCAAATCGCGTACTCGAGCGTTGGTCCACGAACGCACGCGTTCTTCCGACCACAGCTTCATGAGCGTCTGACGCACCCTCGCATCGGCCCAGCGACCGTTCCGTTGCGCAAGCTTCACCAGATGGGTGACACCAGAGCCACCGATGCGCTCGACGCCACCTGCACCCGAGCCGCTCACCATCGTTCGCTCGCCGCCGAGGGCCGCGTTCACGACCTTCCAACCGGCATTCACGTCGCCGAGACGAAAGGCGTCGGGAATGCGGGTCTCGTCGAGGAACACCTCGTTGAAATCAATCTCGCCCGTGATGTGCACGAGCGGCCGCACGGTTACCCCAGGCGCATCGATTGGGCACGCGAAACACGTGATGCCCTGACGCTTCGGCACATCGGGGTCGGTGCGCGCGACGAGCAGACCGAACTGCGAGTAGTGCGCCCAGGTGTTCCAAACCTTTTGACCGGTGACCACCCACTCGTCGCCGTCGCGCACCGCGCGCGTCGACAGCGATGCCAGGTCACTGCCCGCGCCCGGCTCGCTGAACAGCTGACACCAGATCTCCTCGTTGCGCACCAGTGGCGGGATGAAGCGGCGCCGTTGCTCCTCGGTGCCGTAGTTCAACAGCACGGGAATGATGGCGGTGACGCCCACGATGTTGAGCTTGCCAAGGTTCAACGGACGTAGCTCGGCATCGATCAACCGCGCCACGCGCGACGCCACGCCGAGGCCGCCGTAGACAACGGGGAGCGCTGGCACGACCAGGCCCGACGCGGCGAACACCGGGTACCAGCGCTCGTACTGCTCACGCGTGCGCACGGTGCGCACGGCAGCCGCGCCGCCGCGTGCCGCAGCCTCGCGCCACGCGCCTGGCACATTCTCGTCAACCCAGACGCGTACCGCGGCAACGATGGTGACGTCATCAGCGTCGGGATCGATGGCGAGAAGCATTGTGTCGCTCATGCTTCACCAGCGCGGGCACGCGCCCGTAACTCGTGCTTCAACACCTTGCCGCTGGCGTTGAGCGGAAACGCGTCGACGAACACGACGCGCCGCGGCACCTTGTAGTTGGCCATCTCCAACTTGCACCAGGCGACAATCTCGTTCGCATCGGGCGTTGCACCGGGCTTCGCTACGACGAACGCCATGCCGGCCTCGCCGAGGCGATCGTCGGGAATGCCGATCACCGACACCGCGCCGATGTCCGGATGCGCAAGCATCATGCGCTCGATCTCGGCGGGATACGCGTTGAAGCCGCCGACGATGAACATGTCCTTCATGCGGTCGGTGATGTCGAGGTAGCCCTCGACATCCATCACGCCGATGTCGCCAGTGTGCAACCAACCATCGGCATCGATGGCCTCGGCGGTCTGCTCGGGGTCGTCGAGGAAGCCGACCATCACGTTGTAGCCGCGCACGACGATCTCGCCGGCTTCGCCACGCGGCTTTTCGACACCGTGCTCATCGACCACCAACACCTCGACGTCGCGTACGGCGCGACCAGACGTATTCGCGACCTTCTCGATCGGGTCGTCATGGCGACACATCGTGGCAGTTCCCGAGCATTCGGTGAGCCCATAGCCGGTGACCACAGTTTCGAATCCGAGCTTGTTCTTCATGTCGTGGATGAGCTGCATCGGCACAACGGCTGAGCCCGTGATGCACAGACGCAGCGACGACAGCTTGCTCACATCAAGACCGTCGGTGTTGAGAATCGATTGGAACACCGCTGGCGCGCCCGGCACGACCGAGATGTGCTCGTCCGCGACGCGTTGCAACAGCGACGGTACGTCGAACACGGCTTGAGGCACGTTGCACGCGCCACGCATCATGCACGCCAAGATGCCCGAATTGAGGCCCGCCGAATGCAGGTACGGGAACACGACGAGAAAGCGATCGCCGGTACGCAAGCCGACTGCGTCTGACCACGCGAGGTACAGCTCGCAGATCGCACCGTGACGCAACATCGCGCCCTTCGGCGCGCCAGTCGTTCCCGACGTGAACAAAATGTGGCAGAGGTCGTCGGCGGTGACCGCGTCAGCTCGCGCCCGCACGGCCTCGATGCTCACCGACGCCCCGACGTCGAGATAGTCGTGAAACGACACGCAACCCTCGGGCACCGGGCCGGAGAGCACAACGACCTGTTCGAGATCGGGCAACT